>CAXMPB010000068.1:0-20577 GCA_964195035.1 Cellvibrionaceae bacterium
GATTTTGACCTGATTATATTAAACAGAGGATTGAATGCATGACTTCAAAAAGCTTAGGTAATCCGTTTGACGGAAAGACTCGACTTAACCATACCACCAGTTGTCGCTGTGAAGTTTGCGTAGGCAACACTGAAAATCCTCAAGGCTTGTCAGATTATCAGCAAGGCGCACTCTTTGAAAAACAAATAGAGAAGCAAGAAACTCAAGCACACAGCCACGCTAATCATAAGCCAGCGTCGAGAATAGAGACGCCTACTTTTGATAACAGCGAAGATATGATGGATCGCGCTATTGAAAGCGCAATTGTTCGCGGCATGTTTGGACACAATGACGAATCGCGTAGACGCTTTATTAAATTGGTAGGCGGCGGTACTCTCGCTGCTGCATTGGCAACTGTCATCCCTTTAAATAAAGTTAAAGCTGCTGTGAAAGATTCTATCGGGCCTTTAGAGAAGAAAAAACTTAACGTCGGTTTTGTTCCTATTACCTGTGCAACGCCTATTATTATGGCTCAACCAATGGGCTTTTATGCTAAGTATGGCCTAGATGTCGATGTGATAAAAACAGCCGGTTGGGCGGTTGCGCGCGATAAATCACTTAACGGTGAATACGATGCCTCGCACATGTTGTCGCCTATGCCTTTGGCGATGTCGATGGGCGCCGGTTCTATTGCATCGCCCTATATTATGCCTGCAATTGAAAATATTAATGGCCAGGCGATTGTGCTAGCCAATAAACATAAAGACAAACGCGATCCTAAAGATTGGAAAGGCTTTAAGTTTGGCGTACCTTTTGAATATTCAATGCATAACTTTTTACTGCGTTACTACGTTGCAGAATTTGGACTTGATCCAGATGTCGATATTCAAATACGAGTGGTACCACCACCCGAGATGGTTGCTAATTTACGTGCAGGTAATCTCGATGGTTACTTGTCTCCAGATCCGTTTAATCAGCGCGCAGTCTACGAGAAAATTGGTTTTCTACATATGCTGACTAAAGATATATGGGAAGGTCATCCTTGCTGTGCTTTTGCTTGTAGTCAAAAATTTGCGACAGAGATGCCTAATACCTACGCGGCGTTATTTAAGTCTATTGTTGATGCTACACAATTTTCATCAAAAGCTGAGAATCGTGTAGAAATTGCCAAGGCTATTTCACCTAAAAATTATTTGAATCAACCAGAAATTGTGGTCAAGCAAGTACTTACCGGCCGCTATGTAGATGGTCTGCAGAATAAAATTTTGGATGTGCCAAATCGTATCGATTTTGACCCGTTCCCATGGCATTCGATGGCGGTATGGATCTTGACGCAGATGAAGCGTTGGGGATATGTAGAGGGCGATATCGACTACAAAGGCATTGCTGAAAAAGTCTATGTGGCTGCCGATACAGCGCAAGTGATGAGGGAGTTAGGCTATACACCCCCTTCAAAAACTTACAAAAAGCATACGATTATGGGTAAGGAGTTTGATTACAACAAGCCTGAAGAGTATATCAATAGCTTTGCTATTAAGAAGACGCCTTCATGACATCTTCTCTTAATGTTCGAGCGGCATTATTGTCGTTCATCATACTTTTTATAGCGTTGGGCGTCTGGGAGACGCTCAATCAGCCGCCTCCATCTAAAGAAGCTCTAACGGAATATGAGTTGATGATGGGTAGTTCGGATAACGAGGCTAGAGTTCCACCACCTTCGGCAGTGTTGGGCAGGGCGTGGCAAGAATTGAGCAATCCTTTTTACGATGCGGGGCCTAATGATAAGGGTATTGGTATTCAGTTAGCTTATTCATTGTACCGAGTCATTGTTGGTTTTTTTTCGGCTGCGTTAATTGCTATACCGTTGGGTTTTTTGATTGGCATGTCGCCATTAATGCACAAGGCACTGAATCCATTTATTCAAGTGTTGCGACCGATATCACCACTCGCGTGGATGCCATTGGCTTTATTTGTGATTAAAGATTCTGAACTGTCGGCTATCTTTGTTATTTTTATATGCTCTATTTGGCCGATGTTAATCAACACTGCATTTGGTGTATCAAATGTTCGCAAGGATTGGGTAAATGTGGCTAGAACTCATGAGCTAAGCCAATTGAAGACTGCTTTTTTAGTGATTCTTCCGGCGGCGGCGCCAACAATATTAACCGGTATGCGTATTTCTATTGGTATTGCATGGTTAGTTATTGTGGCTGCAGAAATGTTAGTGGGTGGTACGGGTATTGGTTACTACGTATGGAATGAGTGGAATAATCTTGATCTTAATAGTGTTATTTTTTCTATATTGATGATCGGTATTATCGGCATGTTGCTCGATATGGCACTAGGTGCTGTTGCTAAATTAGTGGCATATGAGGAGTAGAGCATGTCAAAAAACTTTGTAAGTGTAGAAAATTTAAGTAAGATTTACCCATCATCAGATGGTGATGTTACTGTTTTTGATAACGTCAATATTGGCATTAAAAAAGGTGAGTTTGTCTGTATTATCGGCCACTCAGGTTGTGGTAAATCTACGATTATGAATGTTCTTGCAGGGCTTGATGAACCTACTAATGGTAGTGTCATTATGGATGGCAAAGAAATTTCTGGGCCGAGCCTAGATCGCGGTGTAGTTTTTCAAAACTATAGTTTGCTACCTTGGCTAACAACATTACAAAACGTCAGTTTTGGTGTTGCAGCAAGAAATCCAAGATGGAGCAAAGCTAAAGTAGACGAGCACAGTACGCATTATCTCGACATGGTGGGCCTTGGTGCGGCGTTAAAAAAGAAACCTTCTGAGTTGTCGGGTGGTATGCGTCAACGTGTCAGTATCGCTCGCGCTTTTGCGACTAGCCCTAAGTTATTGTTGTTAGACGAACCTTTTGGTGCGCTCGACGCACTGACTCGTGGTGTTATTCAAGAGGAGCTATTAAAAATATGGAGCGAAACACAGCAAACCGTTTTTATGATTACGCATGATGTCGATGAAGCTATATTACTTGCCGATCGTATTTTGTTGATGTCTAACGGTCCTAACGCCCGAGTTGCTGAATCAGTCAAAATTAACATCGCACGCCCTAGAAAACGCGCTGAGATTATCGAAGACCCAGCCTATTATAAAATACGTAATCACCTGGTTAATTTTTTGATTAATTGTCCTAAGGCGACACCTTCTGCTGATGATGGCAAAGGCAATATGCCTCTTGATGTAGATCCAAGTCTCATCGACAGTGTTACTAACAATAGTGGCAGTAACGTCGAGCAAATAAAAGATAGTGATGAATTTACTGCAAAAAAAAAGAGCGTAGATACATCAACTATTGTAAAAAAAATTAAAGCATAAGTTTTTAAATGGCTTTAGCGATAACAAATTATTATTTAATTGACATATAAATAACGAGTAGGAGATTTTATGAACAAGGTAGAAATGACTGAGCTGATTATCAGTACAAAATTAGAAAAAAAATTATCGTGGGAAAAGATAGGAACTGACCTTGGCTTGTCGCCTGTATGGCTGACATCAGCTTGTTTAGGAATGAATGCCGCGCCGCCTGAAAAAGCCAAAGCCATTGCGGAGTATTTAGGCCTAGGCTCTGAAGTGACGACTGCTTTAGAAGTTTTTCCCACTAAAATATGGGACCAAGCCGTACCTACTGACCCCTTAATGTATCGTTTATACGAAGTGGTGGGTGTGTATGGCGAGACACTCAAAGAAGTAATCCAAGAGAAATTTGGTGACGGTATTATGAGCGCAATTGACTTTACGATGGAGGTAGATAAAATCGAAGACCCTAAGGGTGACAGAGTTTTACTGACATTAAACGGTAAGTTTTTACCTTATAAAAGCTGGTAGTTATTTAAAAAATGTTAGCCATGTTTTATGAAGTTGAGAGTTAAAATAAATTCCTCTTTGACGATTTATAAAAAAACCCGCATTTGCGGGTTTTTTTATAAATGACGGAGATAGCCAGTTTTATGCGAACCCGTCTCAGAACCTTGGTGTCAGGTCTCGCCTTTTAGCCATATTAAAATAGCGTGGTTAAAGGCAAGACCTGCTCGTAGAATATTTTTTGGTGAAAGGGTCACCATTAGGTATTGGGCGCGCCCCGATAGTAATGCCAGAGAAACAAAGAGCCAGCACTGCGCCAGGGCGACCAGTGCTCGATAAGGATGCTGGCTTGCTTGGGAGTAGGTTTTTGATCGAGGTTTTTAAGGCGTCCCAGAGCAACTTGTAGGGCCAAGTCATCAGCCGGAAAAACATCTTCTCTTTGCAGCGAAAATATCAAATAAATTTCGGCACTCCAGCGTCCGAACCCCCGCAAACTCATAATTGTCTCAATGGCCTCCTCATTAGATGCCGCGGCCAGTGCAGCAATATTCAGCCGGCCAGACTCCACGGCTTGGGCTAAGCCTTTAGCGTATTCAATTTTTCGAAATGAGAGGCCAGCCTCTCTTAGAGTCTTATCTTCAAGGGCCAGAATTGCCGCGGCCGAAGGTTGCGGTAACAGGGCGCGCACCCGGCCCATGATGGCCTTGGCGGCCTGCGTAGATATCTGTTGACTTACGATGGTCGAAAGCAAGGTCTCAAATCCTTGCGGCCGAATACGGGGTTCGGGCAGGCCCACGGACTCTAGCGCCCGGGCTACATCTGAATCAATTCGGGCCAATTCAGCTAGCGCTATGGCGATGTGTTGTTTATCCACTGTTCACCTCTCGTAGAGCGACCGAGTTACTGTTCTGAATATCGCCCAGATATCACCTAAGCTAATCAGTTTATAAGGGCCCGCAATCGCTTCCATATTCGACCATCGATCGCACTTAGACCCAAGCCAATAAGAACCATTCCTGCAATTTGGGCGGGCGCAAGGGTCTCGTTAAGAAACAGCACTCCGAGAAAAATTGCTGACACAGGTACGAGCAAGGTAACCAGAAGGATGTTCGTGGCCCCGGCGGTTTCTAACAGGCGAAAGTAAAGTACGTATGCCAGAGCTGTCGACATGACTGCTAGGCTAGTGACAGCCGCCCAAGCGCTAAAACTTGCTGCGCCGAAGTCGATGGGAGTATCTATCAACACTACGGCAGGAATCAGGATAAAAGCCGAAGCGGTAATTTGTCCTGCTGCTGCGACTATGGGTCTAATTCCCAAGGTGCGAAATCGGCGGCCATAGGCACCCGCGAAAGCATAGCAAAGTGCTGCGCCCAACACAGCCAGCATGGCAAAAATATCGGTGGTGCTGTCTGTGGGGCCGCCAAACATAACGGCGACGCCTGCAAAACCCGTGAGAGAACCGATAAGCTTCAGCGGCGTTGCACGCTCATCGGCCAGAAATACGCCAGCCACCAATACTGAAAATAGAGGCGCGGTGGCTATGAGCAGCGAGGCCAGCCCCGAGGTTATATGAGTTTGGCCCCAGACGATCAGTGTAAAGGGTATCGCGTTGTTGAGTAGGCCCATGATGAAAAATACTTTCCAGATCGACCAGTTACAAGGCGGTGGATGCCCCAGGGCTATAGCGATACCCCAGAGTATTATTGCTGCACCTATGAGCCGTATGGCAACAATCGTCAAGGTGGGAAAGCCCGTAATCGCCATTTCTACAAACAAAAAAGAACTGCCCCACAGAACCGATAAAAAAACCAACGCAGCCCATTCACGGGCAGACATGGTCGCATTGATACCAGTATTCATCGGATACATACTCTAAATTTAGGAAGGATTAACACCCTTATTTATTTATTGCTTTAGGGTGAATTTCGATTAATCTTCATGCTGCAACTCAAACCAGCGTGCAACAAATAAACCAACAACAACAAAACCTAATCCAACTAAAATCGATATAAACTTTATTGGAGAATGAGCATAACTGATGACATCATTAGTGATGATGTCAGTGTCAGTAACGATTCTTATCTCACCTGCGATAACAAAGTAGAAGATGGCTGCAGAAACTATTATTGCGAAAAAAAGCAAAGTAGGTGCAATTTTATATTTGTTGTTGTTTGGTGTTTTAATATTCTTATGCGCTCTACATCAAACAAGTTTTTAACGGCTTCTAGCGGGACTCTAGTTAAAACTGTTGCTAAGATTAATTGTTCAGCTGAAGACAGCTATCTGACAAAGATAAGTACTTAAAATAGAGGTAACAGCCCTCAATCTACTACAAGATCCAAGTTGATGGCAATAGACACGCTATTATTAATGCTCAACTCTACAAATATTGAGTGTAGAGCGATACTATGTCTAGCCATCGGCTAGATCGCCACATGGACAAACGAAGAATTTGAGTCCAGTTCTAAACGCTAAGACTCGACAATTTAATCGACATCATGCCCTCACGTGAGCCTAACAATCGCCAGTTGGCTTTATCTAGATAACCTGACTCCTAAAATTATCTGTAATGCCCCATCTATATTACTTAATTGAATATAAATTTAGTGCGCTTCGAGACAAATAACGCCGAGTGCGAGAGTCTCAACAGCAAGGACGCTCTTGAATAGCTATTGTCACCATAGCAGTGTTTATAAGATGCCAAAGCACAGGTAAGCCAAAAATAGAACGTCTTCTGATTTTTTACCGAGTTAAAAATTTAGGGCAGATGGTGTTTGAACAATAACCCTTCATCTGTTGCGAGTTATTGTAGCGAGCGTCTTTGGTTTGATAAAAAACTTAGGCTTTTAGAGAATGTGTAAATTTGTGTCATTGATGGCGCGCAGCACATCATCAAAAAGTTGGCACGATTGATATGGATGCAATCTTTAGGTGATCAATAGCTTGTAAATTTTTGTAGGCTTTTGACACAGACAATACGTAAATTATTTTGAACTCGGTAAAGACATCAACAATTTTATCGGTTTTTATTAGACAGTTATCATATCAACTAGCTTTGGAGCCATTGATGAACAAAATTACACGAAGAAAACTACTGGGTATGTCGGCAACCGCTATAGTTGCGGGTCCGATACTTGCACTATCAAGCAGGGACGTGTTCGCGAGTGACGCAGATAAGGTTGATCCGGCTGGAGCAAAGGCTAAACAGTTTTCCTACAGTCATAAATCGCCAAGTGCCGACAAAAACTGTGCAAACTGCCTGCTTTACTCAAGTGGTCCAGATGCCAAGTGGGGACCTTGTGGGATATTTCCTGGCAAGCAAGTTGCTGGAGCGGGTTGGTGCAGCGCTTGGGTCAAGCGTCCAGGTTAATCACCTAGCCTGCTAAGGTAAAAGAAGAAAATAGTGCGTCTACAGTGGCCGCCTATTTTCTTTCTAACTATACGGCTTTCTTTTATCTCGACTCCGGCTTTTTGAGATAAAGCCTCTTTATAACAGTGCGTCCAGATTGAATGTTATTCTCAGCTTTGAAACTACTTCTGGCCTTCTAGGCGAGAGCATCTATATAAGCTACCCTTGTTGAATTTAGTGTTGGCACCCATCGTGATTTTAGCGAGATGTTGGTGTCCGTTAGCTTACGCTATAAAAAATTGGTATTTTCTACTCTTTAATGCAGCAAGGTTATTAAAATTGGCTGTAGTGATTGCAGGTCAAAATACTCAAGCTTCAAGACCCGCTTAATCTTTTCTTTATAAAACAATAAATCTCTTGGCAGCTATTTACATCTTGGCACTTAAAGCCAAGCAGTTGTCGCAATGTGCCAAGTATATATAGCTAACAACTCTTATTCTGATGGCGTTCAAAAATCTTGTCTAATCATGCGAATAAATATTATGAATAAAAGTTATGAAGACGCCATACTATCGTGGATTACTTTAGCTAAAGAAGGTGATGTTGATACTCAATATCATTTAGGTCTTATGTATGCATACGGAAATCCAAGCTTTAAAGATATCGTTGTGGCTTATGCTTGGTGGCACGTCTCTGCTGCTCAAGGTAATGATAAGGCAGCTAAAAATAGAGATGCTCTTGAGAAAGAAATGAACCCAAGCCAGTTATTAAAAGCCCGAGGGTTATCTAAAGTGTATTACCCAAAACACGAAAAATAACGAATACATTAAAAGCTACATACACGATTTTACGCTTCAGATTAAGCTGTTGTATTTCAAAACAAAAATTTACGAGCGCTAATAAAGGCCAAGAGTGCGAAATTAACTCAAATACATCCCTGTATTTGCCCGCTTTGCGGCGCTGTCGCGCTTCAAAATACTCGAACGCCAAGGATGGCGTGAATGTCGATTTTACAGGAGCAAAAATCTACCGGGTATTTTCTCGAGCCTTTATTTTAAAAACAAAGGTCCTCATCTTGTCCTTTTATACCGCTCATAAAAAAACCGCCCAAAGGCGGTTATTTATTATGGCGGAGAGAGAGGGATTCGAACCCTCGGTACCCGGAGGTACACACACTTTCCAGGCGTGCTCTTTCGGCCACTCAGACACCTCTCCGAAAAGGTTTAATCAATTTAAGTTATTGATTTTAAGTACATTCTTGTGTGGCTTGTTAGGGCAAGGATTATACACAAGTTGCTTGTGCTTGCATCTGTTTTGAATTGCTAAGCGAATAAATGAATAGGTTTATGGGTAAAATTAAGGTGAATAGGTATGGGTAGTCATTTAGGGGTCGTTAAAAAGCCTTTGTTGTTGAGTGAACTCGGACAATTTGAGTGCATTGATAAGATTATTATCGACTCTTTAGAGCAAGCTCTTTATAGGGTAGAGGTCATCGTTGGTGAGCAGGTCTTTTATTTGCTAGAAAAACCGAGTAAGAATTTGACTCGTCGCAGTATTGTCGAGATTCAAAAATTGTTTATTCCTTATTATGTTAAAGAGATGTTTTTGCGCCATATAAGCCCATATGACGAGATGATTGGGCTAAGTGAAGGCAAAAGTAATAATGAGTTGCTGGTTCCAGTAGGTAATTATTTTGCCAGTGAGAGCCAAAAAATTGTTCATTAGCCCAGTTTTTTGCAGCAGGCGAATTACTAGAAGGCTATTCTCAGATAAGTTTCTGTATTCTAGAGCCTAAGTTTTATGCGAAGGCGATAGCGCCTTTGCCAATTCCTTCGAAAGCTCTAACGCTAAAATTATGTGCCGGTGAGTCTTGCTTGAGAGTGCTAGCAATATGTTGGGCAATTAATTCTACGGTTGTGTCGGTATCGATTAAATAGCAATGCTTGGCAGGGAGTTTTATCTGAAAATCACCTTGCTGGGCACTATAAGCAAATTGATAGTAAGTCTCGCCACTCACAGATGTTTCACTTTTTAAATCGTCTTGCGTGCCAATATAAATATCTTGCCATTGCTTACACCATTGCTGCTCTCGGTGCTGGTCTCGCTGTTCATCGCAATAAATGCCTATAGTCGAGCGATGACCATGAGCAATACGTTGGCAGTTACCATCATGTTTTTTAAGGCCGTGGCTATAGTGGTATGAAGAATCTGTAATATGTTCGGGTGTAAAGGTAAGTTGAATCTTACCGATGGTATCGGGTAGTAGGCTACGCAATTGATCAATACACCAGGTTGCGACTGATTCTGGTGTCACAATATCGCTATCGATAAGCGTAATCGCCTCGCTCGGCGAGACGCAATCTATCGCGTAATCAGCTCCGTGGGCTAAATCACTCTTTGTATCACCATAGCTCCATGAAATATCGATAATTTCATCATCTCGCTTGAGTGTGAGTTGTGATGATTGTTTGGCAATTACTAGGCTGTGGTCAATGGTGTCATCAAGCCAGTTACGCAGTGTTTTTTTAACGATACCAAAGTCACACACCATGCCTTGTTTGTCGAGCGCACCTTCGAGCACGATACTCGCCAACCATGTCTCTCCTACTAAGCCCCGTTTAGGGTCAAGGTAGCTAAAATCTACATTGGTAAGGTTGTCGACAAATAAATGCATAGTAATAAATCCTGAAATAACAAACGCTATGATATAGCAGATGCAACAGGGTTGATACTGGGTTTGATGAGTAGATTGCGCCTACGGCATGACTTATGTTGCTAGGTTTGCGCGATAAAGCTTTAATACTTTACGAACGTAGTTTTGTGTCTCGCGGTAGGGCGGGATTTTATTACCGTAGCGAATAACGGTATTCTCGCCCGAATTATAAGCGGCTAATGCCAGCGCATAATTATTGTTAAAGAGTTTTAGCAAGTGACGTAAATATTGACTGCCGCCACGGATATTATCGACAGGGTTAAAAGGGTCTTGTACACCAAAGCGCGCCGCTGTTGCCGGCATTAGTTGCATTAAGCCTTGGGCGCCGGCGCTAGAAACTGCTTTTGGGTTGTAGGCAGACTCTACGTGAATAACCGCATGCAAGAGCTCATAGGGCAGTTGATGTGTATCGGCTGCCTCACGGATATAAGAAGAGAACTCATTTTTGTTCGACGGTTTATAAAAATCGTTTTTTGTAGGCACCCAGCCCTTTTGGGTTTTAACGAGCTGTGTGTAACCCTTGTATCTAGGTATATTTGTTAACAGTAGATTACCATCTGGAGTGATGTATCTGTATATATCGGCATGACTCAGCATAGGCAGCAACAAGAGTATTAACGTTGAGGTAAGGTAATGTGTGATCTTCATGGCTCACTCTTATTGCAATCTAGGGTCATTATTGCTTAACAACTTGAATTATTACTTAAATTTTAGACAATATCTGCAAAGTTGTTAGTAAATTTGAAAATAAGTTGCTTTTAAATGTGTCGCTTGTCTTGAAACTTGTGTCAAAAATCTCCATAATCATCGCCCTCTTATGGAGAGCATTCTTAGTTTAAGAGGCTGTTCAATAAGAACGCTATGGAGGACTCAGCTGGTCCCCTCGCAATGGTTAGCTATGAACTCCGCCAGGCCTGGAAGGGAGCAACGGTAATAGTGAAATCGTGTGCCGGGGTGTGGCTGGCTGGGAACTCCACCTTTTCTTTTTTATCAATCATCTATAAAGCTCCAATTTTAACGCCTTCTTTTAGCGAAACCAATCGAGCCGCCTCAATTTTGATAAATCTTGTCTTTTATGACGTAATTTCGTATTTAATTTGTAAGAAATAAAAAGTTTTAGATTTAAAGAGATATTAATGTAGTCGTTAAGAACGAGTGGTAAAAATGGCTAAAACTATTGTTATGTTAGCAATTAGTTGCGGCAATGATTATGGTTTGTGCCGTAACCAATCATTACAAGCATGATGGTCACTCATGATGATCAATCAGGCGACAAAAAGCAATTCGCTTAAATGGTTAGTTATAGTTAGTGGTTAAATTAAGAAGCCAGGCTAAATAAATTATTTTTTCGTGTAAGCCTCAGCCAATAAGGCCATACGTTTTTTCATTTTTTGAAAAAATCATTTTAATTTTCTAACAACGCCTTCTTGCATAGTGGTTGCTAATAACAAACCTTCTTTATTATATATAGCTCCTTTCGCAATACCTCGGCCGTTGATTAACGAGATCGGTTCATAAATACCATGCAGCCATTCATCTACCTTTATATCACGATGAAACCATATCGTATGACAAATAGTCGCAAGCATTGTCTCTTTAATTTTAAAGCGATAATCAACCGAGCGCAGAGTAGAGGCAAGCAACCTGAAGTCTGAAAGATAAGCAAATATGGCGTTATGTAATGATTGGTTGTTGGGTATAGTTTGATTTGTCTTTATATTAAAACACTCTGAAGATGCTTTTTTATCAAGCTCTTGTGCGGGTAGGCGGATGGTGAATGGCTGCTGTATAGATATTTTTTTACCATGGGGATCAATTGCACCAGAGTCATCTTCTAAATTAACTTCAATGCCATCTTTAAGTGATAAGCATTTATCTCCTGCGGCTATAGCATAATCAAATTCAGATGCTTCATCGACTTGAAAAGAACACATCATCGTAAAAATAATAGTACCTTGCTGCGTGGCGGTTACAGTCCGCGATGAATAACTTTTACCATCGCGGGTATTGTCGACATGATAGACAACGGGCAGATCATGATTGCCCATCCTTAAAAAATACGCATGTGCCGAGTGAATTTTTTTATCGTTAACGGTTTTTTGTGCTGCAACGATTGCTTGCCCTAATACTTGGCCTCCAAATATTCTGCCAGTGCCTAAATCTTGACTAATTCCACGAAATAATTGTGTGTCTATTTGCTCGATATGAAGTAAATCGGTTAGTTTCTTGAACACTGCTGACATGAGAAGTCCTAAATGATGACTAAATAAAAAGTTGGTGATGACGAGATGATTATAGCACCATTATTGGCGTCTTATAGAATGGCTGTTTCAATAATATGGCCGAAAAAATAGTTTGTAATTAGCCTTAACGAAAGGAGTTTAAGCGAGATAACTCAATGCTTCTTTGTAGTCATCTAAAGTATTGATGTTGAAAAATGGATCACTCACTATTTTAGCTATAGTTGATTCTTTAACTTTAAGTGACCCTTTAAGTTCAGTCGAGTCTTTAGTGTTAGGTGACGCTTCAAATTTAACTGTTTTAGCATATTGCAAAGCCCAGCGATTAAGCGCACGACTATTCTCTGCGTCCATTGCCAGGTTGAGAGGTTCGTAAAGCTCGATTGACCAAAGGCCAAAAGTTGGATGCGTGCGGTTCTTAAAGGCAGCAATAGCCGCTCTTTTTTTACCATCCTTTGGTTGATCAAGTATATCGTTAGATAATGTTTGTAATAAATCCTCGGGAAAAAAAGGCGTGTCGCAAGATACAGTAGCGATCCATGGTATGCCTTGTTCTTTGGCCCAGTGGAGTGCTGTTAAAATGCCTGAAAGGGGGCCTTGAAAGCCGGGCAGTTGATCAGAAATAATAGGTAATTTATATTTTTTTAATTCACTGTTGTCAATATATGGGCCGTTGATAATAATACGATCGGTTTGTATTTTTAGTCGTTCAATAATAAAGGCAAGCAGTGTTTGGTCATGTTTATGGCATATTGGGGGTGATGTATTGTTGTTAATTAAAGAGTTATCTAAAAAATTATCTGGATGATAATTGCAGTCAGATGAATGACTACCATTAAAGGGTAATTGCCATTTGAGCTTGTTGCCTACTTGTAGCCTATTACTTTGGCCGCCAGCTAATATAACGACAGGTATGGACGTGTGCTTGTGTTCCATATTGTGATCCAGATTGTTTAACTAAGCTGTATGTAAGATAACTAATTATGGGGCTTAGCTTATCATCAATAGGGTGTTATTACTTTTATGGTTAAATTTTTTAATCAATCTTAATTAATAACCTCGGGTCAATTTTTTATCTAGCTTTTATAAACTCTAGTACTGTAATTAAAGGTTAGTTTTTGTTGATATACCCCGTCATCAATAGTTGTGTTTTATTAGGTTGGAAGATAACCGAGGTATATTCCCGCAAGAATTAGCAGTATTATGGTGCATGTATACTTCTTTACTTGTTGGGTTAGCCCTACATGGGCTTCACTATAATATTAGGATAAAATCTTGGTTCGGCGGGCTTATATTGGTGGCTCTATACTGGTTTTCAAGATTATAAAAGGTGTGTTTGTCTATTATGAATTTACATGATTTTCGTCGTCAGTTTCAGTCGAAGGGCTTAAGTCGTCAAGATTTAAATACTAATCCATTCTTACAATTTGAAGAGTGGATGAACGAAATTGTCGAGTTAGATACGTCCGACCCAACGGCTATGACTTTAGCAACGGTTAATGGCACAGAGCCCGCTCAGCGCATTGTGTTGCTTAAGCAAGTCGATGAGGCTGGATTCATATTCTTTACTAACAAACTGAGTGCTAAAGGTCGGCAAATGGCCATAAATAATGCAGTTTCTCTGCATTTTCCGTGGCACTTTGTAAATCGCCAAGTAATTGTTAAAGGACATGTAGAGCAATTAACGAGAGAAGAAGATATCGCCTATTTTCAATCTCGGCCTAAGGCAAGCCAGTGGGGGGCGCGTGCGTCCGAGCAAAGCGAGCCGCTTGACTCGCGCCAACAACTTGTTGATCGTTATGAAGTCGAAAAGTCTCTCTATCCCGACAAGGTGCCAACGCCTGAGCATTGGGGTGGGTTTCGTGTTATCCCGACTACGATTGAGTTTTGGGAGGGCGGGGAAGATCGCTTGCATAATAGGTTTGTCTATAGCCTACAAGAGGGCTCTGGTTCGGATGACACTCTTGAAAAAAATAAGGTTTGGTCTGTTCAGCGTTTATCGCCCTAATTGATTTTTGGTGAGCTTGGTCATTGGTTTTATTTATAGTGATATTTAGTGGTTATGTTTTTAAGGTGTTTAGATGGTTTTTAATTTTTCGAGCTTTGAAAACAGCCTTGTTCGTCTATTGGTTCCTCCATTCATAGGCTTGCTTTTTTATGGCGCTTGGGCTTTTTGGGTGAATTATGATTACGGCCAAGCGCTTGCACTTAAGGCGGCTGTTACACAAGGTAGTTATAGCTTCGTCATTACCTTAGTTTTAGCACTGATAGTTGAATGGCTTTTTTTAGGTTTAAAAAAATGGCCTTTTCATTTGTTTTTTATAGGGCTTATTACCTGTAGTTTTTTGTATTTAACGTCTTGGTCGCTCAATTATTTTGTGGGCACACCTAATATTTTAATGACCATTTTGCCTGGCGCTGCCGTAAGTACTGTGTACACCATTATTTATATTGTTGGGCTTAATAAGCTAGACAAATATAAAAAGACTATTGCATAAGCAAGCCATTACCGCTTTTAGCCTAAATGTCGTCCAAAATTAGTAGCAAGTTTTACGCTAAGCAACTACAATGATTTTATGAAAACAGTAAGAACACAAACACTTATTATTATCGCGGCGATTATTTTTGCCGCGGGCTGATTAATAACACATGTTTGTCATTAATTAACCCTCGTACTGCAAAGTTCGGGGGTTTTTGTTTTACAGTCTAATTAAAAGTCTCATTGTAGATAATTTATTATAAGTGCCTTAATTTATAAGGTACTTATTCATTAAGCAGTACGGATAAAAATGTTAAAAGCATTGATGAAAAAACTATCGCCATTTCGAGTAAAGTCAGATGATGCATTTGACTATTATAAAGCGATCCAGCAGGCGGATATGACACCACTGGCGGTGGTAACAAGTGTCACAAGAGTTAAATCACTCGAGACAAAGTATAAAAATGAAATCTGGTTAAAGCGAGAAGATCGGCAGCCGGTATACTCGTTTAAAATTCGCGGCGCTTATAATAAATTAAGACAGCTTCCGCCAAACTCTAACGTAATCACAGCCTCTGCTGGTAATCACGCTCAAGGACTTGCATACAGCGCTAATCACTTAAGTCATAGAGCGCGTATCGTGATGCCCAGTACAACGCCACAAATTAAAGTAGAGGCAGTGCGTAATTTTGGTGGCGAAGTGATTATTCATGGCCAAAACTTTGATGCTGCGAATGCCTATGCTAAAGAACTTGCTAAAACAGAGGGCGCCGTCTTCGTACCCCCTTTTGATGATCGCGATGTAATTATTGGTCAAGGTACGGTTGCACGCGAATTATTAGAGCAACTTAAAGATGTGGATGCGGTATTTATTCCCGTGGGTGGTGGTGGTTTATTTGCCGGTATGTCTGCCTATATAAAAGCGGTTAACCCTGCGATCAAAGTGATTGCTGTTGAAGCTGAAGACAGCGCTTGTTTTGATGCAGCGATGAAAGCGGGCGAGCCTGTAGATTTAGATTATGTGGGTAGTTTTGCCGACGGCGTTGCGGTTAAACGTATCGGTGTCGAGACTTTTCGAGTGGGTCGCCAGTATTGTGATGAAGTTATTACGGTGTCGAGCGATGCGATTTGTGCGGCCATGCAAGATATTTTTGTCTCTATGCGCGCTATTTCTGAGCCCTCGGGTGCACTCGCCTTAGCGGGTATTAAAAAGTGGTGCGAACAGACGGGTGAAACAAATAAGCGCTTGGCTGGGATACTCTCAGGCGCTAATCTCAATTTCAATACCTTGCGCTATGTTGCTGAGCGCACCGCGCTTGGGCAAAAGAACGAAGCCTTGTTTGCAGTCACTATTCCCGAGGAGCCCGGTAGTTTTAAGCAATTTTGTAAAGCTATCAATAGTCGTCCTATTACGGAGTTTAATTATCGCTTTAGCAGCGACGCCGCCCAGGCACAGATATTTGTTGGTATTGGTTTGCGCAATGGCGAGACAGAATTACAAGAGGTGAAAAGTGAGCTTAGCGACGCGGGCTATGCTTTTGTCGATCTCTCTGATGATGAGCTAGCCAAGGTGCATTTACGCTACATGGTTGGTGGACGCGGTGGTGCCCTGGCTAAAGAAAGACTATTTCGTTTTGACTTTCCTGAATACCCCGGTGCACTGTTACGGTTTTTAGAAACCTTAGGCCCTCATTGGAATATCAGTTTGTTTCACTATCGTAATCAAGGCGCTGCTATTGGCAATGTATTGGCAGGTATTGATGTGCCCGAGTCCGAAAACGCTAAATTTAGCGAGCACTTAAAACAGCTAAATTATGAGTGTTCAGAAGAAACCGATAACCCCTGTTACCAACGCTTTTTGGGATGAGCTGTCAGCACTCTTAAGATAGGCCCGCAGAGCCTTGAGAGATAAGGTGTCAGCTCTATTAAGGCTGATACTGTTAGCGCTAATACAGCTCAGGCTAATAGATAAAAGCGCTTAATTTAAAATGATTGGCCAATACTTGCATCTTAAGCAGCGGTGATGATTAAGATTAGTTACGATGCTTGAGTGCTCTTATTTTTCAAATGTATAAACAATATCTCCTCCGCTTGTTTCAGTCGTAGTTTCTGTTGTTAACTTCCAATAACGGCTTAATGAATACTCAATTGATAAAACATTAACGGGTTTAAATAGGCCAATACCATAGCTCACATAAAGCTCAGGCGATAAATACTTTCCTAATACAAGTTCAGCGACATCATTATCACTGGCAGAGCCCGCGTCACCCGAACCTGACTGTAAGCTCAATGTATCTAAGTTAAAGGTTTCACTTAAATTGCCTATGGCAGAATTACCACCACTTAAACTTAGCGATAATAGCAGCTGACTAATAGCGCTGCCTTCTCCCTCTGAAGACTGCTCTATAGACCTGCCTAGTACTAGCCAAGATAATTGTTCAGCCTGGGGCATCGAAGGATCTGAAAATATTGTTAAATTAGGTTGAGACAAGCTGCCACGAGCAAATATGCCAACGGTTACATTTTCGGCCGGCCGTCTCAATGCTTTTATATCAATACCCGGTTTCGTAACAGACCCGCCAGTAAATAAAATCGAACCTTTATCTATTATCAAACCTTGCCCAAAAGCTCGGTATTCACCGTTGATAATTTTTATTTCTCCATTGCCTAGTACGGGTCCTTTATGTTGTTTGATAATGTTCAGCGAACCTGTGGTTGTTCCTTTAAAGCCAAAGCCGTCGATCCGTACATTCTTACCTAGAATAATATCAATATTGGCAACAATATTTTGCTGACTTTGATTTGATTGTTCATTTCGCACTGTATCAACAATAATCTGATCTTCTGATATAGAGACAACAGATTCAGGAATTTTTTGGGGCGTGACACTTGCTTCAGGAATCGTAACAGAGCCATTGATATTAATTGAATCGTTATTAGTTGTTACTATAAGGTCGGGAGAGGCGAATACTATCGCCTCTTGAGTATCAAAGACTTTAACTCGCTCACCCTTTAGCGATAGATTTAGTTCAGGTGCCTGCCCACCATCAGGTAGTTTCAAAGTGCCATCTACTCTTAAAGCACCTCCTCCCGAATTTAATGAGGCCTGATATTTAATCCCCGATTGCTTATCACTATTTAATTTTAACGTGATATCTTCTAATAAAATACCAGGGCTATTTAACAGAAGTTGTCCTTTAGTTAGCGATAACTTTCCATCGACTCGTGGTTTTGCAATAGAGCCCGCTATGTACCAGTGACTATCGAGCTTGCCTTTTAGGTCTTTTGAATCAGGAATAAAAAAATTAAAGGGTGCGATGTTATCTAATGCTAGTCTTAATTTACCCTGGATATCACGTTCTATAAAAGCATTGTTATTATTGGTGATAATAAGCGAGCCATCAATACCCGATTGTTTTTCGATAGGGAGTTTGAATAACGCTTTTAATTCTTTTTTATCAGAGCTAATAGAAAAGCTTCCAGCCTCTAATTGAATAGATTTTTGAAGCGTATTATTATTGGGTGCTATAAGGTCATCTTGTATTGGCGAGGTTTGCCAGCTAAGTTTACCCGCAGTCATTATTAATTTTATATCCGCATCAATCTGTTGTGATGATGAGAGCTTATCAGTTGTTAAGGCAATATTACCTTGGCCATTTATAATGCTGCCAGTCCATGAGATTTCTTCTGGAGAGAAGACTGAAAAATATTCAGCAGGTAATGCTAAAAGTGTAAAGTTTGCTCGACTTAAATTATTTTTGTTGTTGGCTTCAAGACAAATTTTTGCTTTTTTATTGTTGCGTTCACTATCACTTAACCAGCAATGACTACTAATAAATTGACTGTCTTCTGAAAGCGCCCCACTCACAGGGTGTTGTAAATACCATGGTGCTAATTTTGGAATATCTAAAGTTGCAGACTCTACGGTAAATTTCCATCTTGGAGCGACAGATTTATTATTTAACTGGCCAGATAATAGTAAATTGATATTGCCATTGCTACTTTGTAGATCAACTATTAGCTGATGGCTTTCGGGTTCTCCAGCGAGTGTTGCCGATAAAGATTCAATGTCCAATGCGTCTAAAGATACTTTTTTTGAGTATACCGTGACGTTATTTCTATCGTTGTTTTCTTGCCAGTTAATATCAGCAGTTACTGTGAGCGTCTCAATAGTTGTATCGAAGGCTTCTATGCCAGAAGCTCTCAGCGTTGCCTCGGTTTTGATAGCGTGAAGTAGCTCTTGAATTGTAGATGAGCTAGATAAAGGCAAATTTACAGCAATCGACCCTTTTGTGTTTATTTTGCCTTTGGTTTCAGGGATCAGCTCCTCTAAGTTATTGCTCGATATAGACCATTTTGCAGATAGGGTTTCATTTGCCTCAAACATACCGCTAGCAGATATCTTACTGCCACCAGAATTTAGAAGTAGTTTTTCGATGGTCAATCGATGTTTTTCGTTTTTATCAACAATAAGCTCCGCTGCTGTACTTAATGAGAATGGACGCTTGCGCAAATTCCCCGAAGAGCTAATGTTTGTCTTAATCAGCGGTGAACCATTTTGGGCTTTTGTCGTGTTAATAGAGATGTCGAGTGAAAGGTCTCCGGGCCAGCCTGCAGAGATTATTTCAGGGTTTATGTTTTTCCCAGATAAGTCTAGTGCAACGATAAGTTCTGGTTTGAAATTGACACTGCCGTGCCCGTTCAATATTCCAATTGAGCCGCTTAAGGCAATGTCTTCAAGTGTTATTTTATCCGTATTGCCGAATCCATTTAAACTTAGTGCTCCCTGAATTAAGTCGCCTTGCGCTAAGTTTTTCTGAGTTATTGCAAGCTGCTTTTTTAGGTCTGTATTAATTAATGTGTCTAAAGAAAATAGATAGCTGTCTAGATTCCCTGTTATTAATAATTTTCCCTCTGGGCTAGATAACTTTATATTCGACGGCTGTTTTTTATTCGCACGGGTACTATCGTTCTCAATAAGACTTGCGTTATCGCCCGTATTTTTAGCGCCATCAGATATATTAAGTTTTTGCCATGTCAAAGCAAGTGCGATAGCCTCACTACCTTCAATTTCTAGTAATTTAGGTTGTATGCTGCCTTTTAGAACTAGCTGTTCTAATATACCCGGAATGTCTGTTAATGCATCAACAGCTAGTTGATTGTCTTTCCAGCTACTTTTAATCTCGGTATTAATAATAATATTTTTGCTAAGTTCTTCTATTTTTAAATGACTAACCACCGTAGCCGTATCCATATTTCCTTTGATATTCATCGTGCCTTTAATTTGATAACTAGGCCACTCGGTATTGATGTCAGACACTTGAATTTTTTTTAAATGTATAGCTGACGAGATGACTAAATTATTGAATAAATCATTAATGGTTACATCGATAGATGAGTCGTAAGGGGCGGCTAAGCTATTGTTTATTTTAATGTTGTCAATGTTGCCCAACAATACGGTCTCGCCAGAAACTGTTTTGATATTTTGGTTTTTTTGGGCCGGAGCTTTTATTGCCCATGAGAGTTTCCCGTTAATATCATCTTTAGGCCGATTGTGTTTTTCCAAGCTTAAATTCACATTGCCCTGTAAATCTACCAGGTCACTCTCAAGTTCAATTTCTTTTATAGATAACAATTTTTTACTGGTGGTTCCTGTTAACTTAAAGCGTTGAATTTTTATTGCCTGATCTGATTGATAGGCAGAAAAATAACCATCGCTTACTTCAAGGTTATTAATACTGATGTTGACAGGTAATCTTAATTGGTTAAATATTTCTTCCATAGATAGAGAGGGTTTTGCTGATTTCTTCGCGACGGCGGGCGCTGCGATTTGTGCGACTGTTATGTGAGACGCTTTAACCGTATCAATCTCAATCGTCTTCGAAAACAATTTGCTAGGATGCCAGTCGAAGTTTAGGTTTTTTACTGTTAATTCAATCGTATTATTCTTATAGTGAATATCTCGAAGTGTTATTGCCCCGATTAAACGTC
>CAXMPB010000069.1:0-8889 GCA_964195035.1 Cellvibrionaceae bacterium
TGTTGGGGGTGACACGCTATAATTTTGATTAAAAAAATGAATTAACATCAACGAGCTTTGCACAGTAGGCTATTTATATTAATGGGCAGTGGCAAGAAGAAAATGTAATAGAGACGGTGATTACACCTAGTATGATTGAAAAAAATACCTATCAAGTTCGGCCTTGGAAGATACAATTGTCACCCGCACTACTTTCAATTCTTGTGCAAGAACCCGATAGCTTGTCGATGAGCAAACTTTATCAATACATTTCCTATCTCGATCAACAAAATATTGATAATGGGTCTTATAAGTTATCTTTTTGGAATAAAGTATTACAGCCTTTAGCCATTATTAGTTTGGTAGTTATTTCTATCTCATTTATTTTTGGTCCACTGCGCGAAGTCACAATGGGATATCGTATTTTTAGTGGTGTGGTTGTGGGTATTGTCTTTCAGATATCGCAAAAACTATTAGGTCCTATCAGTTTAGTTTATGGCTTTTCGCCTTTGGTGGCGGTCTTGATTCCTATTTTGTTCTGTTTTGGGATGGGGTTTTTCTTATTGTTAAGAAATAGATAGTTAACATATCAATAGTTATGAAGTAATTAGTTAACTAATTAATAGTGAATAGTCAGATACTATTACACGCCTCGGTTACAGTAATTTATATTCAAGTAAAAAAACTATAGAGGCTTGTAATAAAAAATCTACGTTAACTTGATATGGCTTACTTATCTTTATGTCCAAACTGCAGCTGCGCTAATTTTTGATAGCGTGAAGATGTCTTAAGTAACTCCTCATGCGAACCCTCGGCTACTATCGCACCTTTCTCCATCACTAAAATTCTATCGGCATGAACGATGGTGGCAAGGCGATGGGCAATAATAATAGTGGTGCGGTTTGCCATTAGCTTAATCAGCGCCTCTTGCACGAGTTGCTCGCTTTCGGCATCGAGTGCGCTGGTGGCTTCATCTAATAGTAAAATTTCTGGATCATTTAAAATGGCGCGAGCAATGATAATGCGTTGTTTTTGCCCACCGCTCAAGCGTACGCCACGCTCACCTAAAAAACTACGATAGCCTTCGGGCAGATGCTCGATGAATTCATGGGCATGCGCGGCACGGGAAGCAATAATGATAGCGGCCTCCGATGCGAGGGGGTCACCGTAACCAATATTATGATACACGTCAGAGCTAAATAATGTGGGTTGTTGCGGCACCATTGCCATGGGTTGGCGAACGTCATTTAAATTCATTGTGGTAAGAGCTGTTGAATTTAGACAAATCGAGCCCTGTTGTGGATCGTAAAAACGCTGTAATAATTCAAAAATAGTACTTTTTCCTGCACCACTGGTGCCAACAAGTGCGATGGTATCACCACGCCTAATGTCAAAAGAAATATTGTTTAAGGCCAGTGTATTAGGGCGGCTAGGGTAGCTAAAGCTGACATTTTTGAAGCTAATATGATCGCTTGATAATGTGAGTTTTATATCATTTTCTTGCGATGTACCTGTTGTCTTAATAATCGGCGATTGAATTGCTGCCTTTACTGCCATTAATTCTAATAGGCGCTCTGTGGCACCGGCTGCACGTTGAAGCTCGCCAAACACTTCGGCAACTGCCGCCACACCACCGGCCACCATGGCCGCATAAAATATAAAAGCAGCTAGCTCGCCACCACTCATATTGCCCTCTAAGACATCACTAGCGCCGATGTAAATCATGACGCCAATAGCGGCGAAGGAAAATAAAATAACCAGTGAGGTTAACAAGCCGCGATTTATGATACGGTTTTTTGCAACATCAAAAGCTTTTTCTACCTCCTGTGCAAACGCCGAGCGCTCGGTACTCTCGCGAGTATAACTTTGTACAGTTTTTATTTGTTGCAATATCTCGCCAGCATAAGTGCCTACGTCGGCAATAGTGTCTTGGCTATCGCGCGATAATTTCCGTACACGTTTACCAAAAATTAACACCGGCAGCAAGATCAGTGGGAGTGCGCCAAAAACCACAATGGTGAGTTTTATATTGGTCAGTAACAACATCACCAAACCCCCTAGCATCATTAAGAATGAGCGTAAGGCAAAACTTAAGCTAGACCCCATAATTGATTGTAATAAAGTGGTGTCGGTGGTTAAACGGCTCATTAACTCTCCCGAGCGATTGGTTTCAAAGTAATTGGGCTCGAGCGTTACTAAATGATTAAAAATAGCTTTGCGAATATCTGCGGTAACGCGCTCACCAATCCATGTAACTAGATAAAATCGCGAGAAGGTACCAATAGCCATAAACACAATAACAATTAAAAATAGTGCCAGCGTTTGATTGAGTTTTTCTAATGACCCGCCAATAAAGCCCTCGTCTACAATGAGACGAACACCCTGGCCGAGAGACAAATTAAGTCCTGCTGTAAACAGTAAAGTGAGGCACGCAGCAAACAATACCCAGCGATAAGGTTTTAGAAAGGGCCATAGTTTAAGTAAATTATTTAAGCCAGGTTTGAGTATGGTTGCGTCTTTATCGTGTTGAGTCATGTCGTTTATGTATGATGCAATAGTTTTTGTTAGCGTAAGTCAGCTTGTTTTTTGATAAACATATAATAAAAAGTCAGCGTGGTCATTAAGTGCCTGCGTTGTTTTTAGGCGATTTTCTGCCTCTTTATTAATACGTTGACTATGGGGTGTCATGCTCAATAAATTCATCATTTGTTCGTTAGATTTTATTGATAAGGGTATGGTTAGTTCAGTTTTATTGAGCAATGTAAAGTGCTCGCCAAAATAATCGGCGTGTTTTTCTGACTTGTATGCGTTAACTTCAGGGTAAATAAGCTCTCGCAGCGCTAATAGGTGATTGGGGCCTGGGCCTGCATAAACCACGATGCCACCGATTTTTAATAGCCGTGCAAATTCAGCAGATTCTACGCGCGAGAAAACACGTAAGATACAATCGAATGCTGCGGTTTGATAAGGTGCGCGCGCACTTGAGGCAACGGCCCATTCAATATTTTTGTAGCTGCTAGCCGCGGCCGCAATGGCGGGTTTGCTAATATCAAAACCATAAGCATTAATGCTGACGCTACTGTTAATAGATAGGCGGTTATTAAGGGATGAAGGGTTTGCGTGTTCGTACGTTTTTGCAATAATATTATTGAGATAAAACCCTTCGCCACAGCCCGCATCAAGAATAGATTGAGGTTTATGTGCAAGGATAAGTTCGGCAATTTTATCGGCAAATACTTGGTAGTAACCCGCATTTAAAAAAGCGCGTCTACCATCAACCATCGTACTATCGTCACCGGGTTGTTTTGATTTTTTATTTTGCGCGAGCAATAAATTAATATAGCCTTTTTTATGGCGATCAAAATTGTGCCCTGCCTCACAGCGTAAGCTGCCGGTATTTAAAGAATCAGCTGCATCTTTATTAAGTGCTTGCTTACAAACCGGGCAGCTATACATAGTTGTTTTTCTTTACCACGTTAGATCATCGGGTATTTCAAACTGGGCATAGTATGCGTCATCGGATTCTGGTGTCCCATCTGCTACTTGTGCATCAGTTGCGGATGACGAGCTTGGCTTTTCGTTGTAGACAACAACGCAGTCTGGATCGCGTTCACGTATCTTATCGGCAATAGGTCTTGGTATGACTTCATAAGCTTCACCTAAGCGTGCAATACTTAAGCGTCCGCGAGCAATTTCCTCTGACATCTCATCGGTCACGCGTATTTTTTTGATTAGGGATTGATCACTAAAGTTATATTCAGTGTCGCCCCTCTTACGTTCAAGCTTGTAGTGATTAATTAATTGAATAACTTGTGCTGCAATTGATTTTTGTTCGGCATCAGAGTTTAATTTTTGATTAAGCTCTTGGTCGCGCTTTGATTTCTCTTGCTGTGATTGCTTGGCGGCCGCTTGTGCTTCACTTAAAGAGTCATCCTTTGATTTTTTTTGGACCTTTTTTTGTTTGCGGCTTTCTTTCGTTATTTTTTTGGCTTTTTTGGTGTCAATAAGCCCCGCACCCATTAGTTGATCTTGTAGAGATTTTGCCATAGTGGAACCATAGTTAAGACATAGTCGAGATATTGATGAAACGCTGTTGAGTCATTGTTGAAATATAAAACGTATTTTATGCCAATTAGCATAAACATTTCAATCTCTAGGGCTCAAGTAATAAGTGCTATAGAAAGCAGATAAGCGACATCTAGCGAGCTATTTGACGGTATTTTTTTCTAGATAATACTTTAACGCGATGGGTTGAATGATGAGTGTAAAAATAATGATAGCTACAATGACGCACAAGAAGACATCACGATAGGGGTAGTCGTGAGGAATCATTAATATTAAAGCGGCAGAGACGGCACCGCGAAGGCCGCCTAGGACCAATATATTTTGCGATTTAAGCGCCAATTTGTAGCGCACAATCCGCAATAGGCCCGCACCACCATAGACAATAATACAGCGCGCAAGCACCACGCTCACAACACCTACAACAACGACAATTGTCGGTACCTCGCTAAAGTCATGCAGGCCCGTAGTCGCACCTAAACTGAAGAATAATATACCGTTGGCAATGAGAGCAATATATTCCCAAAAGTTGGTAATACTATTATTGGTGTCCTCGATTTTACCTTGAATCGTTACAGGGGCTTTTATAGACGTATTGCAATATTTATAAAATATTATGGCCGTCACTAATACTGTAATAACACCTGAGGCATGTAACAGTTCTTCTGCAATCAAAAATGATAGATAAGCGATAATAAGACTGATGCTTATATCGAATGAAGCATGTCGCTCTTGCCACTGATTAATAACAAAGGCACCTAGACGGCCTAAAATAAAGCCTAAGGGTAGAGCGGCTAATATTGCCCACATAAACAGACCGAATGAATTCAAAAAATTGAAAGGCGCGTTGCTAAAAAGTATGCTACTCAATAAGCCAAATAAAACAACTGTGGTACCATCGTTAAACAGGGATTCACCTTCAACGGTTACCTCTAAAGGTTTTTCAATCGTAAAGTTGTGAAATATAGAAGCGACTGCGGCAGGGTCGGTAGCACTTGCCGCTGCACCGAGTAATAAACCATGAATAATCGGAATGCCCAGTACATATGATAATGGTATTCCAATAAGAAACGTTGTGGCAACAACACCTGCCGTTGCAAAAAAACCGATGGGTAAAGCTTGTGGTTTTAAATCTTTAACGTCAATAAGGCGTCCACTAGAAAAAATCAATAAGGGCAGTAACACCAAAATAATGACATCGGGATTAAGACTAAAAGTTGGTAGCTTATCGAGTTCGAGGTGCTTGAGGCACAGCCCATAAATTAACCCAATAATAAGCACCCAGGCATCAGCGGGGATTAAAGAATTTTTTGCGTAGTGCTTAGTAACTGATAAAACAAGAAGCAGACAACAGAAGCTGAGAATTGCTCCAACAATAAAATGGGAGTCAGTATGCATATTTTTATCCAATAGTTGAGCTTTAAAGACCAATAATCGAAGCGTTAGTTTCATGGTGACAGTAATTGAAATTTATTCCTGAGCACCAGCAACTAATAATAGAGCTAGAAGTCAATAATAGCGTCACCAGCAGTAAAAAGTATTAACTAAGTGTACTAGCTCTAATGATTAGAGCTAGTCGTCAGGCTATTCTTCGGACAACTCTCCAGGCAACTCTAATAAGCTAACACTCTGTACAGCATTGCCAGCAATACCTTTAATAGAGCCATACATATCACTAGTGTTTAATAAGACTTTATCAATTTGTTTTTCGCGTTTTTTCCAAATAGAGCGCATTGCCCGCTGTTCAGATTCAAGATCTGAGCGCATTTGGGTAAAGCCCTCTACAATGGCTTCTATTTGTAACTTAAACTCATTGCTGGTTAAAAAATTATACAGCATACCCATTTTATCGCCCTTGTTCTCTTGGGTTGCTAGAGCAGTATTTACTTGAATAATAGATTCGCGTAAGGCGGTACAAAGGCCTTTAAACTCATTGTAGGTGCAAATCCAAATGCCATCTTTTAAGCCAAGGCGGTTCATGTCGGCAGGCAGTGCATCGGTAACGAGCACACCAATGTCTGCATTTTTTTCGCGAATATCGGCTTTAAATTTTTCAATCCAATTGGATTGAAAGTTTTTGGTGCGTTTGCTCTCGTAATAAATTGTTCCACAGTTTTGGCGCGATCGTGTGTTGACGATTTGTAGGCAATCAGCACCGCGCTCGCCTTTTTTGATTTCTTGAATACTGTCGAGAGGAAATTTCTCTGATAGCCACTCTTCTATTGCAAGCTCTTGTACTTCACCTTGAATTTGCATTGAGCCTTGATCTTGTTTGCGCTTCATTTCTTCGGTCAGTGTTTTTTGATCTTCTAGCTGTTTTTGTAACTCTCTAAACTTTAATTCGTTTTTTTCAAATTCTTCTTTGTGAATGCGTTCTTTTTCCTGGCCTATTTTAAGATTTAATTCTTTTTCTGCCTCTGCTTTTATGGATTCTTCTAGCTCGTCTTTTTCGCGCTTTAGTTTTTCTATGGTAATCGTTGCTTTGTTAAGTTCTTTTATTTTATTAGATTTTTCATCAAGTTCTTCGCGCAACAATGTAATGGCATCTTCTTGTTCGGCCTCAGACTGTGCCTTTAACTGTTTTTTAAGTACTGCTTCTCGTGTTTTAAGTTCTGAATTTACTTGATTTTTAATAATGTCTTTCTGTTTGTCTTTTTCGAGCGAAAATTCTTCGCGCGCGCTTTCAAGAGTATTTAGTTCGGCTTGATAGTGCTTTTTTTCTTTTGCTAAGCTGTCTTCGTATTGTTTTTTTAATTGCTCATCGACTTGATGATATAAAATAGTATTTACATCTATTTCTGTCTGGCAATTAGGACAGTTAATGGTGCTATCTTTAGTGCTCATAAAGAGTGCTCATGATTTTTATCGATAATTAATAGTGCTTGTATCAATTGAACTTACATTAAGAGGATTTCTATCGACGAAAGTTATGTCGATAGAAGCTAGATGAGTGCTGGTTTGATGTTAATCAAAACTAACTTCGTCGACACTACTCTTTGTATTATCATTGCTCGCTTTATCGACGCGGGCAACAATCTCTTCAACAGACTGCGTGTCGGTGTTAATGCCACCTAGGGCATCAATCATATGTTTGATAAAGCTAGATAATTCTAGTGTCATCACCGAAAATTCAATAGCGAATTGCTCATCGCTATTTTGTGCTTCATAACTATCGGCTTTCTCTTGAATGTTGTCAGCAAAACGTAGGCGCTTAATAGCGAGTTGATCATCTAGTATAAATTCAATTCCGTTGAGCCAAGTAAGGCCTAATTTACTGATAATCATGCCCGCTTGAAGATGGCTGTTTATCTCACTCGATGCAAGGTCTTGATGTTTACAGCGAATCACACTGCCGGTCTCTTTAGGGTCAGATAATTCGCATTCATCGCCAAGAGTAAAATGCTCGTGGTGACTGTTGCTGGTCGATGCCTCAGCTACCCATTGGGTCATCATTTGAAACGGTAACTGCTTACTAACAACGGGGATTACCGGCAGACTGCCAAGAGACTCACGTAGCAGTGTTAATAGCTCTTCTGCTTTATTGGCAGATGCCGCATCGATTACAATATAGCCCTGCTTTGAGTCGATATAGGCATATTGAAAGCTAGAGCGCGCGAAAGCTTTGGGCAGTAACTCCATTATTACATCATCTTTTAAATCTTGGCGCTCTTTGCGCCTAACAGGTCTACCTTCAGCTTCACTAATAGCGGCGACTTTTTCTTCTATGGCTTCGTTAATCACCCCTGCAGGAAGAACTTTCTGCTGTTTTTTAGCGGTAATTAACCAATAGCCATTTTGTTCGTAAACAAGATCAAGGCTTGCATTGTCAGCGATTGAACTATCAATAGACGACTGCTTTGGCGTTAGCGGTGACACCCAGCCTATGCGAGAGGGCTCTTGGCTGCCACAAGGTGAAAATACGGTGGTATTCAGCCCTTCGTTAAGGGTGTCTTTATCTATTTTAAAGTCTTGCGTAAAACGGTAAATTCTTAAGTTTTTAAACCACATATAGTGTCTCTGAAAAAAGGCGGTGTTTGATGGAAAGCACCCAAACCAATTATCGCTACCGACACTGCGGTTATAAGCAATGCCTTAATTGAGTCGATGTGTAGGATGTTAGGAGCCTGTCGAACTTAGGTGATATTAGTTTATAAAAAGGTGATTCATAAATGTAATTTATACATACCTTTATATTTTATAAATACCAATATGTTGAATAGTGCATGTACTGTTAGTCATTCTTACAGTGGTTCTTGCTAATAATAGTTCAGGTAAAATAATGTGATAGCCGATTTAGGCGTGATCAAAACGTCCATTTAAATACTTGATAATATCGTTAGATTCATACAGCCACTGCACTTTATTATCTTTTTCGATACGCAGACAGGGTACTTTGGTAGAGCCTTGCGCCTCTAGTTCTTGATAATATTCTTGTTGTTTGCGTATATCGCGTGTTTCGATATCAATATTAAGGCGGTGAATGGTTCGGCGTGTTTTGACGCAAAAAGGGCAGGCATAAAACTCATACAACGATAAGGCACTAGTCTCATCTTGCAATGCAGCTTTGGCGTCAGCACTGCGTTCTATCTGCTTGGGTTGCGTAAGCTTGCTGATCAATATGATGATGCGCCCAAGACCTTCGCGTAAGAGCTTAATAAGGACTTTGCGTAATTGCTTAAGTGGTGTCGACATAATAAACCTGAATATAAAAAATGAATAAGTCTACAGGGTAATGTTATTGCTGTCTGCTTTGCCGTTATTGAAATGACACTTATTACTGAAATCTAAGTTGTTTTACGAAAGTGGGGCATGCCAGCCTTTAATTTCATTTTAAGCTTTGTATTGTTG
>CAXMPB010000070.1:0-8804 GCA_964195035.1 Cellvibrionaceae bacterium
TAGCAGAGAGTTTTATAAATAGCCGCCTATTTTTTGATGACTCTAATAATAAATATGCAGCGCAGATAGCGTTAAATAAATACTTGTCTTTGTCCTTATCGCTAAATTTTAAAACTATGCAGCCTTGATTAAACGCTACTTTTTCGCCTGAATATAAAGTTAATATGTTTTTAAGTAGTCTGTCTAATGTCTCAAATTCTTTGTTTCTTGCCTGTGCATTTAGCTGTTTAGATATTTTTTCTAAATCATGGATTTGGATTAACAGTAAGCCATAAGCATTGGCGTAGTGCTTTTCGATCACGGCATCTGTAATTTTTTGTTTGTTGTCTGTAGATGTTTCCGTGTTATTTCTCGCTGTTGACTCGATCTTAAGTATATAACGGCTCAGTAAAATAAAAGGCAAGGCTGAGCCGATAACAATAATGAATAGTAACCAGCTCTTAGACTTAAATTTAATATCAACGGTCGTCGTTAAAGAGCCTAAAAGTGAACTTCCTAATGCGATTGGCGTAGTAAATGATTGCTGTGATACTGATGGCGGGCCGTTAATTATTCCCGATTGAACAATAACAGTATTATTCACATCGTAGATAACAGCATTCACAATACTTTTTTGTTGGGTAAGACGCTGTAATAGTGATTGCATGCCGATGAGGTCTTTATTGGCCATTGTAGTGGCTAGCTTATTAACGGTTAATTGGTTAACGATTATTCCGTGAGCGTTGATGAATTGATGGTGTTGCTGCTGCTTGTCATAATTCGCAAGCCACAACCCACAAAAGCTGATCAATAGACAAAGCGCGCAAGCTAACAATAAATAAGAAAGAGTTTTATTTTGTGAAAGTAATGTTGTCACGCGTGAGCCTTTTGGCCAAAGCATCATGTGTTATCTCCAATAGCCAGCTATTTTAACGTAATCATAGGCTCTATAATAGGCGCTATAGTAGATAGTGTAATATTTGTATTTAAATATTTTGGCCACTTTTCTTTATATGATTTTTGAAATTACTTTAGTCCCGACCCCAATACTTGCTAAACTAGTGTTTAATTAATTGGAATCACATTACCATTATGAACAATAAAAATTTGAGTTTTAATAGTCAAAGGTTAGCGTCACTCTATCTCACTTGCATCGATACAGCTAGCGACTCAAAAAAGAATGATGTAGAGGGTGTCGATACCAATAAAATAACCTCAATTATTCTTGAGGAATTGGCGGTAAATAACACTGACCTTATCAAATTTCAAAAAACTATAATCGATGGCCAATATAGCATTCACCTTTTGTTAGTGTGTGTACCTGAGCCGCACTCTATTACTGCCGATGTTAATTTACTAAAAGAAAGTATTGTCACAGGTTTAGAGACGCAATGTATTAATGTTCAATGCCAGTTTGTAAGTTCTCACTTTGAGTATAAGAGTGAGAACGACTCCAATCGGTTTGTCATCACTCTTATGGCTCCTCGAATAACGGTTGATATGTTCTCTTCTATTATTGCCTTGCTCATAGAGCATAACGTATTACTTTGCTCGATAAGTTCCTTATCGGATGATTCTATTGTTATGGAACATCAAGACAATAAGCCGGGGCCGCAAGCCTATGAGTTAGAAGTGCTTATTGGTGACGTTGATCAGCTAGATCTATTAAATGACCAATTAGCCGAGCTTGCATCAAAAAAACTAATTGATGTCTCTATCCAGGTAGCGACTATTATTCGTGAGCAAAAACGGCTTGCCTGTTTTGATATGGATTCAACATTAATACAGGCAGAGGTCATTGATGAGTTGGCCAAAGAGGCGGGAGTTGGTGAGCAGGTTGCCAAAATTACAGAGGCTGCTATGCGAGGCGAGCTGGATTTCAATCAAAGCTTTATCAAGCGCATGTCTTTATTGGAAGGCTTGGATGAGTCAGTGCTTGAAAAAGTGGCTGAGCGTTTGGTCCTTTCTGACGGCGTGGAAGTCTTGTTTGCGGCCTTGAATCGCCTAGGTTACAAAACAGCTATTTTATCGGGTGGGTTTGATTATTTTGGGCGTTTTTTACAAAAAAAGCTTGGCGTAGATTATGTCTATGCTAATGAGTTAAATATTATTGATGGAAAAGTGACGGGTAAGGTAGTGGGTGATATTGTTAATGGAGATAAAAAGGCTTACTTTTTACAAATGATTGCCGCAAAAGAAAACATTAATCTTGAGCAGGTGATCGCAGTCGGTGATGGCGCAAATGATTTGCCAATGCTGGCTCTGGCAGGGCTTGGTGTTGCTTATAAGGCTAAACCATTGGTAAAGGCAGCTGCTAGCTATTCAATAGATTATGTAGGCTTAGATGGTTTGTTGTATATGCTCGGCTTAAGTGCTCGGCAAATAGACTGTCTAACTAAGTAGTTAGGCGCTATTAATGCAGGTATAAAGCAAATAAAAAGTTTCATGCTGTTTTACGGTCCGCAATACAGTTTGACCGCAACACAACAGATATATATTTTCGACAATTTTTAGTGCCTATTTTCTTAGTTACCCTCCTCTGAGAATTCATAATTCATTGCATGGCTAGGTGGTTGCAAGTAATAGCCTTGGATACAGTGAGCACCCATTTGCCAGAGCGTTGAAATAATACTGGCATTCTCCACAAGTGGAATTGTCGTGATTTTATTTTGGCTGTGTAAGCTTCGCAATAATCTTTCTAAGGCTTCTTTGTTTTTAGGGTTTTCTTGTAGTTCAGCAGAAAAAGATCCATCAATTTTTATATGATTAACATCAATATGTTCAAGCAACGATAGGGGTTCAAGCGCACAACCAAACTGATTGATGCACAGCTCAATGCCCATTGATGAGCAGCCAGCAGTAAACTTTTTAGCTGCAGTCAAATGTTGTGTAATCTCAGACTCTCGCAATTGAAACATTAGTGATGCAGGATTTATTTTAGCCGCTTTAATAGCAACTCTTAACCAAGGTATAAAAGATTCATCACATAAGGTGTGATGGCTTAAGGCGCTAATTAATTGAACTTTAGCATTGTTGGTGTCGCGATTACTCAGGTGCTTGATGGTCTCTAGGGTTACCCAGCGGTCAATCTTAGTGACAATATTCATGCTGGCAGCTGCTTGCATAAAATGGTCGGGTGATATTTCTTCGCCAGCTTCGTCCAGCATTCTTAATAAGACTTCGTAACGTTCAGTTTCGTCACCACGTAAGCTAATAATGGGTTGAAACAATAATGTAAATTGCTCACCCTTTAAGGCTTTTTGCAAGGTGCTAATTAATACCGTTTGATCATCTTCTACAGTCTGGAAGAAATTTGCACCATTTCCTGCGCCACCGCCTTGCTTGCGAAGTGCTTCAATTGCCAGAGCTGCCTCTTTAATGACAGCTTGAGCGTCAAGGCTGTTTTCATTGATTAATGTAATGCCAATAGATGCGGTTAATTTAATAGTGCTGCTTTTAACTTCAAAGAAGTGTTCGCAAATATGCTCAGCTATCACATTGCCGGTATTTAATAATTTTTCTAAATGCACTTCATCAGTAATAATTGCAAATGTGTTGTCACTAACTTTGGCCAGATAATCATTCTTGATGATATGTTCTTTAATAAAACCAGAGATTGTCAATAACACATCATTTGCGCCATCAATGCCTACGATACTTTCAACTTTCTCTTCAAACTGATCAATATCAATATAGAGAAACGCATGAGATTTTTCTTGCTCGGAATCTGCCTTAATTAAGCGAGTTAACTCATTATGCAATTGGGTTTTATTAAATAAACCAGTAACAGAATCTGTGTCGCCTGCTGTTCGGCTTGCCGATACTTTCTGTCTATTTAATATATTTGCGGTTGGAGCGCTTACAAATAATTGAATACAGGCTTCGTCTTCAAATTGACCATGCTGTAGCTCAACTTTCAACGGGATGATATCGCCCTTAGGGCTATTGATATTAATAGCTAATGCATTTTCGGCTTGGCTATTACTTTGTAGGGAAAATTGTTTAAGTGCTTTTTTGATTTTATCTTTAGTGTCGGTGACGGCAATATCCATTAGAGGAACACATTCAAGATCATCGGGATCATCAAAGCCGCACATGTTTGCAAATGACTCATTGGCATAAATAAACATGCCATCATGCATAAAAGCAATGCCGTCTTTAGAGCGGTCGAGGAGTTGGCGGTTACGTTGCTCTATTTCTCGTGTTTTACGCTCGGCGCTACGTGCATTTTTGCGCTGTTTTTTGTTTTCTAGCTCGCGATTGACCACTAGTAATAAATGTTGATCATCATCTAGCTGAACAACATCACAAGCGCCAAGTTTAAGTCCATCGATAATCGGCCTTCTTTCCTCATCATTACTGAGTAAAATTACAGGTAAATCACTATTGTACTTGCGAATGGCGCGCATCACATGTACAGGCGGCAGTGCGCGGGTATCATTGTCGACAATAACCAAATCCCAGTTTTGCTCAGCAAGTGTTTTATTAAAAGCTTCTTCAGTATTAATATGTTGTACGCGGCAAGGTTTGCCAGCATTCTGAAACATACTTGCCAGGCGTTGTGCTTCTTGTTGCGAATCATTAATAATCAATAGGCGGAAGGGGACAATGGCTGAGTTCATAAGGTAGGTGTTCGTTAATTTTTTAGAGTTACATCATACCTTTTTAGCTCTATTGAGACTAGCTTGTGATCTAAAAGCTTTATAAATAAGATACGAGTTTATTATGGGCCCTGTCACAGGTATCGAATAGTATTTACGGTGGTATGTGATGTTGGTCAATAGCACCTAGATAACTAAGGTTTCACTTAAAAAGTCTACTGGTATTAGCTTATAGCGCCAGCGGGAGTTTTTGAGGCTTTACCCCCAATATCTTTGACCAATTTAGGCACCAAATAACCGGGTAGGCAAGCAAGCATCTCATCGTGAAGTTGCTTTGCCTCTTTAAGGGGTACGTCAAAATGCGCTGCTCCGCTGACAGGGTCAAATAAATGTAGGTAATAAGGTAGCACGCCAGCTGCAAATAATTGATCGCTTAATGTTTTTAAAGCGCCAATAGAATTATTAATGCCTTTTAATAAGACGCTCTGATTGAGTACGATAATACCGACATCTCGCAGGCGGGTAACTGCGCTAACGAGTGCGGGGCTAATTTCATTAGCGTGGTTAATATGAAGTACAAAGGCAGTATCTAGGCGATGGTTACTGAGCCATGAAAGGCATTCATCGTCTATGCGCTCGGGTATAACAACCGGTAGACGGCTATGAATACGCAAACGTTTAATATGTGGTATTGCCGCTATTTGCTGAGTTAGCCAGGCAAGCTGTTTATCATTAGAGGCGAGAGGGTCGCCACCAGAATAGATGACTTCTTCTATGCTATCGTCCGCTGCGAGGCAATGAATGGTTTCTAACCATTCATTGCGACTGAGGCGGTTCTCTTCATAGGGAAAGTGTCTACGAAAGCAGTAACGACAATTAATTGCGCAGTGACCGCTTACCAACAGCAAGACGCGGCCTTGATATTTGTGAATAATGCCTTTTTCTGTGTAGGCTAGCTCTTTGATAGGATCTGTAGAATAACCACTTACGGATATTAGCTCTTCTTGCAGTGGCAAAACTTGGCGTAATAGCGGGTCGTTACTATCGCCGATTTGCATCAGTTCGACAAATGCTTGAGGTACACGTAAGGGAAATTGTTTGGCGGCTATGCGTGCCGCAGGCAGCAACGATTCATCTAATTGTAGACGCTTAAGGAGTACTATTGGGTCAGTAATAGCACTAGCAAGTTGTTGTTGCCAGCTCAATGATGAATCAGTCTGCAAAAGGGACTCGGTTCGATGTATCATAAGGGTTTTATTAGCGCCTATTTATAACTTATTTTACAATTTACGTTGTGACTTGCTTTATAACTACATAACAACAATATATTAACTACATAGATTTCAACAGAGGACATCATGGCTAATTATTCTAGCAACGAATTGCGCAGCGGTATCAAGGTAATGCTCGATAGCGATCCTTGCGCTATTTTGGATAACGAATTCGTTAAGCCCGGTAAGGGCCAAGCATTCAATCGCGTAAAACTGCGCAACCTTAACACGGGACGCGTATGGGAGCGTACTTTTAAGTCGGGTGAGACCTTAGAGGCGGCCGATGTGATGGATCGCGATCTAGAATATTTGTACAGCGATGGCGAGTTTTGGCATTTTATGGAGCCTGAGAGTTTCGAGCAATTTCAGGCAGATGAAAAAGCCGTTGGCGACACAGTTAAATGGCTGAAGGAGCAAGAAAAATATACAGTCACATTGTATAACAATGCTCCATTATTGGTCGATCCGCCAAATCATATCGAGCTGGAAATTGCAGAAACAGACCCAGGTGTTAAAGGCGATACCGCCAATGGTGGCACAAAGCCCGCGACGCTGGTTACGGGTGCTGTCATTAAAGTACCGCTGTTTTTAGCCGAGGGCGAAGTGATTAAGGTTGATACAAGAACCGCCGAATACTTAGGGCGTGGCGGTAAAGTATAAATTATCGCATCAATTATTTTTCAAGCGACAAGTAGGTGTACTTGCCGCTTGAAAAACGCTTAGTTTAATCTTGGGGCAACCCCTCAATATCACTTACATTTTATTAGCTCCGTTATTCCTAAAATGTTTATTTTTTAGTCTTTTTTTATTATGACATCTTCTCTTGGTTGGCAACCTTCAGCTAGTATCGATATGCTCAAGGCACGCGCAAAGCTGTACCGGGTTACTCGAGATTTTTTTGAAGATCGCAAGGTGCTTGAGGTGGATACACCCATTCTGAGCCAGTCGGGTACCGTCGACCCTTTTATCGAGAGTCTCGTCACAGAGGTTTGTGATAAAAAATGTTTTTTGCAAACATCTCCCGAGTTTTTTTTAAAGCGACTACTGGCAAATAGCAGTGGCGATATTTATTCTCTGGGTAAGGTTTTTAGGCAGGGCGAACATGGTAAAAAACATCATCCTGAATTTACATTGTTAGAGTGGTATCGAGTTGCTTGGAATGAGCACCAGCTGATGGATGAGCTGGAGTCTTTTATACACATATTAATACCTGATGTAGTCATTAAAAAAACTAACTACCGAGATTTATTTTTAACCCATTTAAGTGTTGATCCTCATTTTGTTGCTTTGGATGATTTGAAAGTGCTTGTCAAAAAACATATTGAGATTACCTTTGATTTGGTTGATAAATCCACTTGTTTTGATTTGTTAATGACACATTGCATCGAACCTAAAATGTCAAAAGGGTTGCTCTTTGTATATGATTATCCTGCCGAGTCAGCTGCGCTCGCGTGCTTAGGCAAAAATGACCGAGGCCAAATAGTGGCAAGACGTTTTGAGGCTTATTTAAATGGTATAGAGCTAGCGAATGGTTATTGTGAATTAACGGATGCTGTTGAGCAAAAAAAGCGTTTTGAAAAAGATGTAGAATATCGTCAGCAAAATCATCTCTCGAACGTACCCTATGATAAGCAATTAGTGGCGGCGTTAGAATTTGGTATGCCCAAGTGCGCAGGCGTGGCCTTAGGAGTTGATCGCTTATTAATGGTGCTAGGTGAAAAGTCTACTATTAATGAGGTGTTGAGCTTTTCAATATAGCCCTTTAATGTGTCCCTAAAATATAGCTTTTAAATTTAGCTCAAAGATGTAAGTTTATGGGGGCCTATAATTAACACTTTTTAAATAAAAAGCTTATTAAAATTTACAACTTAAGTCTTGGCGCATATCGAGTGCGGGTTGTTGCACAATCGCATCCCCAATAATTTTTGCAGGTACACCGGCAATCACTTTGTGCGGCGGTATGTCTTTTAAAACAACACTGCCAGCAATAATATGTACCCCTTCGCCAATTTCTATATCGCCCAAAATTTTAGAGCCCGCACCAATTAAAACACCTTGGCGTATTTTAGGGTGGCGATCGCCACTATCTTTTCCTGTGCCACCTAATGTGACCGATTGCATAATAGAGACGTTATCCTCAACAATAGCAGTTTCGCCAATAACAATGCCCGAGCCATGGTCGAGCATAATACCTTTGCCAATTTTTGCCGCAGGGTGAATGTCAATGCTGAAAGCGGTAGAGATATGGTTTTGTAAAAATAAGGCAATGTGATGTCGATTGTTATTCCACAACCAGTTAGCAACACGATAGGCTTGGAGCGCATGAAAGCCCTTGTAAAACAACAATGGAGTCGAGACGCAATCGCAAGCTGAATCGCGCTCGTAAGTGGCGATAATGTCTGCACGAACTGCCTCGCCAATTTTGCTCGATGCGGCTAAGGCCTCCTGAATCATTTCGCGAATTAATAGCGCTGGTGCTGCAGGGCTATCTAGCTTATTTGCCAAGTGAAAACTTAACGCATCTTCTAAAGAGTTATGGTTAAGTACCGTTGCATGTAAAAAGCTAGCAAGAATAGGTTCTTTTTCAGCCTCTTCTTGCGAGGTTTTTCGAATCATGTCCCACACATTGTCTTGATTTGGCATTATTTTCCCTAAATTTTTTGTCTGAGTTTTTCTCTCTCGATTTGTTTAACGGCGGCTTTTAGGATTGTATAAGTAGTCAGCCTATTGCTGCGTGCTTGGTATGTGTTGCTTGCTTTACTTTTTATAAATTAAACGTTATAAAAAGAGTTGAAAATAAAAAGCCAACAACAAAAACTTATTCATAAAAATTACTAATACGTCGTTATTAATGGAGAGTAAGTTATAGATGGCTCATTAAAGCCACCTAATCACTGGCTCATTCAATATGGCCTGTTGCTCTCTTAAGGATAAGATATGTTCTGCCCAATAA
>CAXMPB010000071.1:0-2142 GCA_964195035.1 Cellvibrionaceae bacterium
GGAAGGTCTCACGACCAATAAGTTCTTCTCTGGGCAATACCGCTTCAGCATTGTTACCAAGGTCAACGATCACACTGTCACGAGTTACTTTTTTAACAGTACCGTTTAATAGCTGGCCAACTTTAGATCGATATTCGTCAGCTATTTGTCCACGCTCAGCTTCACGTACTTTTTGTACAATAACTTGCTTAGCTGTTTGCGCTGCAATACGACCAAAACCTACATTTTCAATCTGCTCTTCAAATACGTCGCCAGGTTTTAAATCAGCGTCTTTTTCAATCGCTTCTTCAGTAGTAAACTGAGTACCTAATAGCGCCATCACATCGTCATCAACGACTTCCCATTTACGAAAAGTTTCGTAATCGCCTGTTTCACGGTCAATCACCACGCGAATATCGGACTCTTCGTCGTAACGCTTGCCGGCTGCAGTTGCTAAAGCAATTTCAATAGCTTCAAAGATGACATTCTGAGGGACACCTTTTTCATTAGAAACCGCCTCGGCCACCAATAAAATTTCTTTACTCATCGTCCTGCCTCACTTACTTCAATATACTAAAAGTTTAAATTATCGATTTAGTAACACAACGCTAAACCATTAAATATTGTCTTGCCAAATCAAACTGGCCTTTTCAATACCGTCAACTGGAAATAAATACTCATGATCAGCAACAGCCAGCACCAAATCTTCATTTTCCACGCCGGTTAGGGTACCGGTATATTTTCGCTGCCCCTCATAGGGAAACCGCAGCTGTAACTTAACCTTATGACCGATATAACGGGCAAATTGATCTAACTTATATAGCGGTCTATCCATACCTGGCGAAGAAACTTCCAACTGATACTCACTTTGAATCGGATCTTCAACATCTAATATAGCTGCACACTGACGGCTAACACCCGAACAATCATCAATACCAATGCCATTTTCGCTATCGATATAGATACGTAGCATTTGATTTTTGCCATTACTATGAAACTCTAAGCCCCATAAATCAAACCCCATACTTTCAATAACGGGTTCTAGTAATTCAGTTAATAGCTCTTGCTTACCAGCCACTTAGTTTTGCCTAATTTCAAATACAAAAAAAGGGCATAAAGCCCAACTTTAAAAACATATACGCCGAATAACAAAAAACCCCATAAAGGGGTTTAAGGCGTATTGCTTGTCAGTGCCGAAAACCGGCAACGAGACAAAAAAGTTCTCGTCTAAGATTTGGTAGCGGGGGCTGGATTTGAACCAACGACCTTCGGGTTATGAGCCCGACGAGCTACCAGGCTGCTCCACCCCGCATCAAATCTATCTTCCTTGTCGAGTCATAAATGACCCCCAATCAAGGAGCGACGATTATATGGATGAGCATGCTGCTGGTCAAGGCTAATTAAGGCTTAAATTAGATAAACTTGAAATAAATAGGCAATAGCTATGAATATAGTGATATCAACGAGTACAAGCTAAAATTCTGCCTAAAAACTAACCGCCAGAACCAAAAAAAACACCTAGATTAGATGTTTTTATTTATAAATGGTGCCCAAGGCCGGACTCGAACCGGCACAGCTTTCGCCACTACCCCCTCAAGGTAGCGTGTCTACCAATTCCACCACTTGGGCTAACTCTTACTACTTTTTTACTAACTTACTGCAAACTTTGCTGACGCCGCCTATAAGCTTGGTCGCTTTCGGCTGCGGTCTATTAAGACATCCGCAGGTCCCGCTCTTCAACCGCCAATTTCACCGCTTAGGCAATAATTTTTAGTCTTTACTCTGGAATATCAGAAGAAGTCGGTGCAGTAGGAGCCCGGGGGATCTCTGCTTCCATCGCATCTAGCTCAGACTCAATTGTCATCGCCGGTGCAGACTGGATAACTTCAGGAATGTAGTCCACTTCCACCATATTAGATGCTTTATCTTTGGCGACAATTGCCAATCCAAAACTAGTCGCAAAAAACAAGGTAGCTAGCACCGCAGTTAAACGGGTAAGTAAATTACCGCCACCGCCTGCACCAAATACAGTTTGCGAAGAACCCGAACCAAATGATGCACCCATATCTGCGCCCTTACCTTGCTGAATCATAATCAACCCGATAATCACTATCGCAAACACCACGTGACCAACCAATATTAGCTGTTCCATTATTTATCCTA
>CAXMPB010000072.1:0-2337 GCA_964195035.1 Cellvibrionaceae bacterium
ATTACATTGCAAACATCATTCTTAACACCCCCTGTAGGCTTCGCACTCTTTTACTTAAAAGGCGTCTGCCCTCCTGAAATTAAATTGATGGACATATATAAGGGTGTGATTCCTTTTATCATTGTACAGTTGATTGGTTTATCTATTGTTATAGCACTGGCGTCTTTAGTTACCTGGCTACCGGCCTATGTGTACGGAAATTAACTAGATTTACTTTGCTACAGAAACCACCAATAAAGCCACTGTAATAGTGGCTTTATAATTTTAGACGTTTCAATTTAGAGAATTATCGTAAAGATTGAGGTGCCACATAACGCTCGTAATGTGCGCTTGAGAGAGTAAAGAAGTCTTGCTCTAAAAATTGTTTGATTTGCTCAAGATTATATCGTTGCCATTTTTCTTTAATAATAAAACCAAAATCTTCTGTTTGCCTAATATGACTGCTACTACGACGAAGCAATTCATAAACCCAGCGACTGCTCGATAAATTTTTATCAAAATTAATTTGTTGGTACTGAAGCTGCGACAACAGTTTTTCTTCATCAAAAATATCAATCATATTACTAACCACTTGTTGTAAAAAGCCATCCAAACGATTCACCACCAACCGACGCTGCTCCTCGGTATAACCGTTCCAATCGATGACTTCATGCGCAAAACGTTTGCAACCACGACAAACCACATCACCAATACCCGTGGAACAGACGCCAATACACGGAGTTTTTACTTTAAGCATAATTGCATAACCTTTAAATCTGGACTATAAAACAGTAAGATTCGTTTAATGGAGAAAAACAGATCATAGTAAATAGAAACTCGCTATTTGCGCTCGCTTAGCGACGTTAACGCTAAACTATTCGCTAATTCGATCAAGGTATCGCGTATCCATTTATGGGCGCTATTATGATGTAAAAGTGGACTCCAAATCATATTAATTTCAATTTCTGGAATTTTAAAGGGCGATTCAGCAATGACTAACTCGGCGTTATCGTTATAAAGCAGTGCTGCCCGTGTTGGCATAGTGGCTACCAAATTAGTTTGGCGAAGTAGCTGTGGGATAATCTGATAGTGGCGAGTAAATACACTGATATGTCGCTCGTGCCCTAATTCTTCTAGGGTATTGTCTACCCAACCCCGACTACTCGATTGCGACATACCTGTACCTACGCCAATACCGGTTTTACTCACCCAAATATGCGAAGCTGATAAATAATTTTGTAGTGTATTCTCGGCTAACAAAGGATGCCCTAGGGCCATCAGGCACGAAAAACTATCTTTCCAGATTGGCCGCTTGTAAAACGACTGTGGAATAAAATCAAAGCTGTTAATTGCAAGATCGATCGCACCTTTTTCTAAATCCTGAAAACTACCATCACTCAAGTTAAGAATATCGAGTGATAATTGCGGAGCATGGGTTTGAATATGGGCAACGAGTGCCGAAATTAAGATGCCTTCAACATAGTCGCTCACTAAAATACGAAACGTCCGCTGGCTATTCAGTGGGTTAAAGGTTTCTTTAGGCGATAAGACCTCCTCAGCCATAGTCAGTGATTGACGCACTAAAGGCTCAAGCGTTAAGGCCTTTTCAGTGGGCTCCATACCGCGGGCCGTTCTGACCAATAGCGGGTCATTAAAATAATCGCGTAAGCGCTTGAGGCTACTACTCATAGCGGGTTGGCTAATATTTAGTTTTTCTGCCGCGCGCGAGACATTGCGCTCACGCATGAGCACATCAAAGCAGACCAGTAGATTTAAATCGAAGTTATCAACATTCATAGCTTATCTCATAGGGTTAGTCTGATTCGTAATGCATGTAAAATAGATCGTTATTTTGCATTTTTAATCTATGTGTACTCAATTACAGAATCAAACGGATGAATATAAATAAAAAAATAGTTTTTGAATAATACTATAAATACGACAAATAGTGGTTATTGATCGAATCGATTAGATTTATACCGCTAGGCAGAGTAAAATGAGCCCTTGATTGTTAACGCCCGTGGGCAAATGATTAACCGAAACATGATCAATACTTAGCTGTTTCTTAATCTAATTAATGATGAATAATAACAACCATTTTAATTACAGAAGAGGATTACCTAGTGCTAGAAGCCTATCGCCAACATGTCAGTGAACGTGCAGCCCAATCGATTCTTCCGAAACCACTAAGCCCTGAACAAGTCACCGGTTTAGTTGAATTACTTAAAACCCCACCTGCGGGTGAAGAGGTAACGCTTCTCGACCTTATTTCAAATCGTGTACCACCAGGCGTGGACGAAGCTGCTTATGTAAAAGCAGGCTTCCTATCAGCCGTTGTTAAAGGTGAAGATTCAAGCC
>CAXMPB010000073.1:0-3140 GCA_964195035.1 Cellvibrionaceae bacterium
CGTCTCAAACCATTGAGATATTCTATTTTCTACTGCAATATTTTGTTCGCTTGTTAAATTTTTTGTCGTCACCATAATACGCGACGAAGCCTTATCCACATCGATTTGATTATTTAAGTCAAGCCCATAGGGTAGAGATAACTCATAGAGCAACAAGTATTGTGCAGCGAGTTCTCGATCTGCTGGCAAATTATAATAGCTGGGGTTATCTCCATGCATGTTTTTATTCAGGCGCTTAATAACATCCGATAAAACATTAATGTTTTCAGTCTCTGGCTGCTCACGCATCCATTCACTGAAGTCGGCTAGTACTTTCAAATAATCTGGGTTATTAATGCCGCCCGACTCTTTACTGTCAACTTGTATCCCTTGTGTCATGAGACCCGACAAACGCTCTTCCATAAAGTCAGTGGCTTGACGAAAGGGCACCGTTTCATCAAAATATTTTACAAAATTATCATTCAAAGTGTTTTGTGGCACGAAGGCAGATAAAGCAATAATGACGGCGATGGAAGCAGGGAATAATATTTTTCTTTTGGCGATAACAACATCGGCAATTGTTGCCATCAAGTCACCTTTTCGCTCAGCTTCTGGCGTCACCTTTACGGGTAGCACACTGAGCAATGCAGGAAACAAGGTAATTGAAAAGAAAAATGCCAGCATCACGCCCATTGCAACAATATTACCTAAATCACGAAATGGCGGTGAATCTGAAAAATTCATACTTAAAAAGCCAATCGCAGTAGTGACACTGGTTAATAAAATAGGTTGAAAGTTAACGCGCATACTCTCGACAATCGCTTTTCTTTTCTCCATGCCATGCCGCATCTCATATAAAAATGTTGTCAAAATATGAATACAGTCAGCCACGGCTAAAGTAACAATAATAGTTGGTGCGGAAGCCGAGGGACTAGTTAAGAAAAACCCCATCCACCCGGCAATACCCATTGCAGAAATAATTGAGACAACAACAATTATCATGGTTGCGATACTGCCACTAATCGTTTTTAGTAAAAAAACCATAGCGACTGCAATCACAACAAACATTAATGGGACTAAGGTTGAAAAATCTTTTAACGCTGACTCGGTGAATGAACTATTCATCATAATCATTCCAGAAAGCTGTATTTCGATCTCGGGATAAGCCGTTGCTATCTGCGCCTGAATTTCACGTACTTTACTGACGACTTCTGGCATTTCTGCAACAGGATCAATGCCTGGCAACTGGATTATCACACTGACGACAGTAACCGATGCATCCTCAGAAATTAATTTTTTGCGTAAGACGGGTTCAGTTAAGGTGATATTTTTTATTTTTTCCAAATCAAGATCAGCTAGGAGCTCGGGCTCCAACACAAGATCCTCTACCAAAAGATCGTCGCCCTCGGCTACCGTATGCTGATAATTTGTAATTGAATCTACTCGGCTAGCATAAGGGATCTGCCACGACTGTGCGGTTAAGTCATGAACAGCTGCTAACACCTCTTCTGTAAAAACCATGCCATCAATGGGCGCGACCACAAAGGCGACACCATCGTTTTTGGTAAATGTTTTTTGCATGTTTTCAAAAGCAGTGAGTTGTGGATTTTCACTGCCAAAAAACACGCGATAATCTGATTTAAAAGTAAGTTTGCTAGCGCCATAGGCAGCCGCACACACGATTAAAATCATTGTGAGCATCACCAAAAATGGACGACGAATCGTTATATCAAATAGTGACTCTAAAGTATTGTTCATTTTTTTCTCTTGAAGTCATTCGTATTGTTATAAAAAAGAGCATATTAGTTGGTGATTAAGCTGCTCTTAAATAAATATTTTGGCGCTCTAAGGCATCTAGCTCACTCGCAAAAACATCAGACTTCAATAAACCAATAAGCTCATCTTGATCGCGCTTAGGCTCCGTCCAATTCCATCCATTCATCACGACATTACCATTAGCAATCACTCGATCTTCAAGCATTAAGCCCGTCGTTGTACTACAAGCTTTCTCGCCGTTAAGCAATAAACTGATCGTGCCGAAAGCCATCGACCACAATGAGAATGAAATTTTTTGTATCTCGTCACGGCCATCTAATGCAAGCTCTTTATTCGACACTGCACCTTGAATAATTTCACAAATAACATTCAATAGTTTTCCATCGATATCATCGTGCTCTTCTTGCCGCCTGATAGATGCAGCTTCAAACAACTCTGTTTTTGCATTCATCACCAAGGTGAAATGCTGCGGGGACATCAATACAGATACCATGTAGGCAAAGCCAACTGCTGTCATTTTTTCGCGTGCAGTACCGTTAATATCGGCGGCGCGAACAAACAATTTCATCATGCTGTGCATATTTCGATTACATAGACCTGCTAAGACATCTTCTTTCGATGAAAAATGTTTATACACAGTACCCTTGGAATAATTTACATTAGCCACTAATTTATCCATGGTTAACAAAACAATACCGTTTTTGGAAATAATCTCTAATGCTTGATCTAGAATTTCTTCTTCGCGATCTCGTAAAGATGCGTCGTCCATATAACGAGGAGCCATAACTACTACCTATATTAATGTCTAAATTGTTAGCGAGTGAATGACTAAGCAACAATAGATGAATATGTAAAACCGAGCCTATTAAAAATTATTAATGACGAATCGTCAATATAAAAATGATGAACCGTCACTTTTGTGCGACATGGTTTTAAGTGCTTCTCTTTTTAGGGTCACATTTTCGGTGATGGTTTTGGTATGATGTGTTTTTTTAACGGAATTTCTTATGTCATCAAGACCACATGTATTGCGTATTGCCACCCGAAAAAGCGCCCTAGCACTGTGGCAGGCAGAATACGTTAAAGAAAGATTAGAATCGATTCACCCCGAGCTTGTGGTCGAACTTTTACCGATGAGCAGCCGTGGTGATAAAATTCTCGATGTGCCTCTTGCCAAAGTAGGGGGTAAAGGCTTGTTTGTTAAAGAATTAGAAACCGCATTGCTTGAAAACAAAGCCGATATTGCCGTGCACTCAATGAAAGATGTACCCATGGAGTTTCCCGAAGGGCTTGGTTTATCGGTTATTTGTGAGCGTGAAGATCCGAGAGATGCCTTTGTCTCGAACACATTTAATTGCTTTGAAGAACTACCCCAAGGTGCAATA
>CAXMPB010000074.1:0-9969 GCA_964195035.1 Cellvibrionaceae bacterium
CTCGATTGTCCGCACTATACGCGGCCAGAGGTTTATCAAGGACAAGTGGTGCCGGCAGTGTTGTTATCGGGTAACCACAAAGATATAAAAACGTGGCGAGAGCAGCAGTCAGTCGAGAGAACATGGTTGCGTCGCCCAGAATTATTAAAAGGTGTTGAGCTAAGCCCAGCACAGCAAAAATTATTGGAAGATTTTAAGCGAAGCGATAAATCTTCTTAACATTAATGATTAAGATGACTCTAGCTGTGAAGCTACAGACCCTATGAAAAGAGCAAAATGTTATGACCAATAAAATTATTCAAGCACTGGATAAAGAGCAACTAAAGACTGATATCCCTGAGTTTTCTCCTGGTGACACCATCGTTGTTCAAGTAAAAGTAACAGAGGGCACTCGTGAGCGTCTACAGGCCTTTGAAGGTGTTGTGATTGCTAGGCGTAATAGCAAAGGTATAAACTCTGCTTTTACCGTGCGTAAAATTAGTCACGGTGTTGGCGTTGAGCGTACCTTTCAACTACATAGTAAATTAGTTGACAGCATTACTCTTAAGCGTCGTGGTGATGTACGTCAAGCTAAGCTTTACTACTTGCGTGAGTTAACGGGCCGCGCTGCACGAATTAAAGAAAAGTTAGGCTAATACTTAAGCGGTATTGCCATAAAAACCGGAGTTATTACTCCGGTTTTTTTTACTGTTAATTTTGGCTATAAGTGACAGCCATCACGTTAAAATATTGTATTGGGCTTATGTTAACTTTAGAGTGAAGCTGTACAAAGATTGTCGTTACTGCTCGGCTTCAATAGCGCTTAAAGTTAAAGTAATAACATAGAACGTCCCCCATACGTTATTATTGAGCTTGTCATTTCATTATTGAACTTTGGCGGTGTATTGTCCTCTATAAACGTGTGTTCATTAATCAATTAAATGGTGAAAAGTAGTGATTCGTTCTTTATATGGTAATCGTCGCGCATTAATAGGTGTCACATCTTTATTTTTCTGCTTTTGCGCCAGTAGCTTTGCGCAACCATTACTATCAGATAAGCCGCAAGCAGATCTCGGTATTTCTCTCGAGCAAAAAGCTAAAGTTATCGAGAAATTAAAACAAGCTCGCCCAGAGCTAAATTATACCGATATCAAAAAGTCGCCTATTTCGGGCTTATATAAAATCAAGATCAACGGGCAAGTTGCTTTTGTCAGTACCGATGGTAGCTATCTTATTGCCGGTGATATGTTCGCAGTAGAGGTCGGTAATTTGATTAATCTACAAGATCAAGATCGTCGCGAAGCTGAGGTTGCCTTTGAGCCGCAGCGCGCCAAAATGATTAACGCGGTTAGCAAAAGCGATATGATCATCTACACCCCAAAAGGAGAGGTAAAAGGTTACGTAAACGTATTTACTGATATCGATTGTGGTTTTTGTCGTAAATTACATGGTCAAATGGATGACTTTCATGAATTGGGTATCGAGGTAAGGTATTTAGCGTTTCCTCGTGCGGGAGTTAACTCCAAAGGTGCACAGAAGTTAGCAACTGCTTGGTGTGCTAAAGATCGTCAGCTTACAATGACTCGGTTTAAAGAAGGTAAAAATATGCCTATAGAGGTCTGTGCTAATAACCCCGTGGCCGATCATTACATGTTAGGCCAAGAAGTCGGTGTCACGGGTACGCCAGCAATAGTGTTAGCCTCGGGCAAGCTTATACCTGGTGCTGTTAGCCCAGAGTATTTGGCGCAAGAGATGGGTTTATAGCTAGGTTTATAGATCGCTTTATAAATTAATCGCGATATCGCTTTGCATTCCGTTTAAGCCAATTCATAGGAATTGGCTTTTTTGTTTTTGTCATTACTCAGTACTCTCGTTGTTGACTAAAACTCCTTCTAATACAGCTTAAATCACTCTTTCTTGCTGTTTTATACGCATTAATTAACTTTTATTGACAGCTTGAGGACGCCCTTGTAAGGTTGCCATTTTTTATCTTTTGTTGGGGGTTTTCGTTGAAACAAGTAAATGTAGGTATTTGTGGTTTAGGTACAGTGGGTAGTGGCACATTCAATGTGCTCACGCGTAATCTAGAGCAAATACAGTCCCGTGCAGGCTGCGGCATACGTATTCAACAAGTCGGTTCTCGTCGCGATAATCCCGCATGTGATTTATCGTCTACTGATGTTACTCGTGATATTTTTGATGTCGTTAATAACCCCGATATCGATATCGTAGTTGAGCTAATTGGTGGTACTACTGTTGCTAAAGAGATCGTATTAAAAGCTATCGAAAATGGTAAGCATGTCGTCACTGCTAATAAAGCATTAATTGCAGAATTTGGTAATGAGATTTTTGCGCGTGCAAAAGATAAAGGTGTTGTTGTTGCCTATGAGGCTGCGGTTGCTGGTGGCATCCCCATTATTAAAGCGCTGCGCGAGGGTTTGGCGGGCAATAAAATACAGTGGCTAGCCGGTATTATTAATGGCACTGGCAATTTTATCCTCACTGAAATGGGCGATAAAAAAAGAGACTTTGCCGATGTATTAAAAGAGGCTCAGGACAAAGGTTACGCGGAAGCTGATCCAACTTTTGACGTTGAAGGCATCGATGCTGCGCATAAATTAGTGATTTTGGCTTCACTTGCGTTTGCAATGCCGCTGCAATACGACAAAGTATTTACCGAAGGTATTAGTAAGGTCGAGACAAAAGATATCGACATTGCCGATAAGCTTGGCTATAGAATCAAACATATTGGTATTGCGCGCCTAGTAGGCGATGCCGTTGAATTGCGTGTACACCCTACATTGATTCCTAAAAAGCGATTGATTGCGAATGTCGATGGTGTCATGAATGCCGTGCTTGTTAATGGTGATGCTGTAGGACCTACTTTGTATTATGGCCCTGGTGCTGGCGCTGAACCGACGGCATCTTCTGTGATTGCAGATATTGTCGATGTTGTTCGTCATATTCATACAGGCGCTAGCTCATTTATACCTGCTTTAGGTTTTGATAGCGTTGCCGATAAAACGATTGTTGGCATTGACGATGTCCAAACTTCATATTACCTTCGTTTATTGGTAGATGATAAGCCCGGTGTCTTATCGCAGTTAACTACAGCATTAGCTGATGCCGGTATTGGCATTGAAGCTGCTCATCAAGAAGAGCCGGCAGAGGGCGAGTTATGCGCTGAAATCGTTTTGTTGACCGATAAGACCGTTGAAGCAAATTTGTTAGAGGCTTTAACTAAAATAGAGCATCTTGAATGTGTTCAAGGTGATGTTAAAAAGATTCGTGTCGAAACATTAGGTTAATAGCTAAAGCGTCTTTACAGCTTGTAAACCATTCTTTCAGAGTCGATAGAAAAACTTTTTATCGACTCTGTAGGCGAGAAAAAACCAAAGAGAAAAAAAGTGAAATATATTAGTACACGTGGTGAAGCTCCCGCTCTCAATTTTGAAGATGTTGTCTTAACCGGTCTTGCCAGCGATGGTGGGCTTTATCTACCTGAGACGCTGCCTAAGTTTTCTAGCGACGAGATCGCCTCGTGGGTAGGTTTAAGTTATCCGGAGCTAGCATTTAAAATTATTGCACCTTTCGTCGATGGCGAAGTTGCCGACGCCGAACTCAAAAAAATTATTGAAAAATCTTATTCTACCTTTAGGCATCCGGCTATTGCGCCGCTGATACAAACCGGTCATAACGAATGGATATTAGAATTGTTTCAAGGGCCAACACTAGCCTTTAAAGATTTTGCCTTACAGTTTTTAGGTAATCTATTTGATCATATTCTAAAAAAACGCGATCAAAAAGTCGTTGTTATGGGTGCAACCTCGGGCGATACGGGTTCTGCTGCAATTGAAGGTTGCCGTCACTGCGATAATATTGATATTTTTATCCTGCATCCTCATAAACGCGTATCGGATGTACAGCGCAAACAAATGACAAGTGTGTTGGCTGATAACGTCCACAATATCGCGCTTGAAGGTAACTTTGACGATTGCCAAAATATGGTTAAGGCGAGTTTTCGCGATCAATCTTTTTTGCCAGATGACCGTCAGTTAGTCGCTGTTAACTCGATTAATTGGGCGCGTATTATGGCGCAAATTGTCTACTATTTTTATGCTGCACTCGCGCTCGGCGGACCTCACCGTAAAGTGTCTTTTTCTGTTCCTACCGGAAATTTTGGCGACGTTTTTGCGGGCTATTTGGCCAAAAAAATGGGCTTGCCGATTGATCAATTAATTGTTGCGACTAATTCGAATGATATTTTACATCGCTGCATTAGTAATAACGATCACAGTAAAAAAGAATTGTTACACTCGCTTTCGCCAAGTATGGATATTATGGTGTCGAGTAATTTCGAGCGTCTTTTATTTGGTGCGTATGGTAGCGATGGTGCAGCTATAGCGCAGTTGATGGAAGATTTTAAATCGGGCTCTATGACGGTAGCTGATACGGCCATAAAAAATATTCAAGATAACTTTGATAGTTATCGACTAGATGACGATGCAATGGTGAATGTTATTGCCGATGTATTTGATAAGAACGAGTATTTACTCGATCCACATACCGCTATTGGTGTTGAAGCTGCTCGAAAGGTACGCCGTAATCACGATGTGCCGATGGTCTGTTTAGCAACGGCACATCCAGCAAAATTTGATGAAGCGATTACTAAAGCTAATTTAGAAAATCCAACGTTGCCACACCATATGTCAGATTTGTTCGAACGCGAAGAGCGTTTTGATGTGCTACAAGATAATATTGAAACAGTACAACAATATATTAAAACGAATATTCGTTAATTACTGACGTCATTCAATTTTTAAGTTTAATAAGGTCAATAATTGTTATTGTCTTCATCTCTACTTTTCATTTTTTGTCTGCAATAAAGTGTGATCATTGCTGCAATTATTAGCAGTGGCACACTGCCCAAATTAACCTCTGTCCAACCGAATTGATGCAGTAAAACCCCCGAAGAAAAGGCTGCAATAGCCGCTAAGATACTCACAATTAATTCAGCCAAGCCTTGAACTTTACCTTTTTCGCGGGCTCGATGGCTATTTGCAATCATTGTAGAGCCTGCGGTGTACATCAGGTTCCATCCAATACCTAATAAAAATAAACCACTATAAAAATTAATTAAAGCGACACCACTAGTAGAAATACTAATGCTAATAATTAAAACAGCCATGCCTAGCAAGCTAATATTACTGGCATCAAACTTATCGATCAATTTACCTGCAAAAAATGAGGGTATAAACATACCCAGCACATGCCACTGAATCGCATAAGTCGCGTCATCTACTTGATGATTATGAGCAAGCATCGCTAGCGGTGTCGATATCATAATGAGTACCATAACGGCATGGCTAATGGCTGTATTGCTAATCGCCATAATAAACATGGGTTGTTTAATAATAACGTTGGTAGGGCGTATCGGCTCTTTATTAATAATTGTATTTTCTTGTAATACTTTTTGTGCATCTTCTTGGGTTAGCTTTTGCTGTGGCGCTAAGGTGTGCTTAGGTAAAAAATAACACAGCAATAATGTTGCCAAGCCAAAGGTGCTAATTAATCCATAAGAGCCTGCATATAGGTGAGGTAATAAAAAATCTTTAGACCAAATAGCTAAAGTAGGAGCAATCAGTGCGGCGACAATACCGCCAGACATAACTAAAGCAATTGCTCGCCCGCGATGTTGTTTTTTAACATCGTCTGTGGCGGCCAGGCGATAGTAGAGGGCGCTAGCTTGCGCTACACCTAACAGCATGTTGCCAAAACAAAAGAGCCAAAAGTTTAGCTTATAAATTGCCCAACAAGAGATAAGTCCACCTAATATAGTCGCAATAGCGCCTAGACTAAAACCAAAGCGTCTACCAAAACGCTGCATCAGTAAGGATAACGGTAGCGTTGTTAGAATGTTGCCAACGGTTAATATGGCTAGTGGAAACGTAGCAAACGCAGGGTTTTGTGTTAGATATGCGCCAACAATACTCGCAATCGCCACGCCTACAATGACGGTCGACCAGTAAAGTATCTGGCATAAAAATAAAAGTCGTAATTTAGACATTAGCATAAAGGCGAGTTTTTAAATTTTGCATCTACAAAATATAGAATGTTTAATAAGAGACAGTTAATAAAAAACTGTTAATAATTAATAACAGCTTATCAAAAACAGATAGTAGTACAGCACGGATACAAATGATATTTAGAATTCTCTAAATACTATGATTAATTCTTATTGGCAGTGTAAATCACTTTTGATTGAGCCTAGCTTGTATCAGTGTACAATTTGCGAAACATGTTTATCACTTTAAATGATTAGTAAAATTATGACTATTATTCAGCAGCGTAGCAATAATTCATCTTTAACCTCAGATTTTAGTGAATCGGTCTCACCTTTATTACAGCGAATTTATCGAGCGCGAGGTGCATCAACTGATAGCGACGTTGATTATAACTTGCAGTCATTAGAAAAGCCCACTTCGCTTAAGCATTTATCGGAAGCGGTTGCTTTGTTAGTCACGGCCATAAGAGAGCAGCAGCGTGTATTAATAGTAGGGGACTTCGATGCAGATGGCGCCACTAGTTGTGCGCTATCTATTCTGGCGTTACGTGCGATGGGCCTACAACATGTTGATTTTCTTGTGCCCAATCGCTTTGAGTACGGCTATGGTTTAACGCCAGAAATTGTTGATGTCGCAAAAACATATCAGCCAAATTTAATTGTGACGGTTGATAATGGCATTGCCAGTGTTGATGGTGTTGCGCATGCAAAATCTTTAGGTTTTAACGTTATTGTGACCGACCATCATCTACCGCCCACTGTGTTGCCTATTGCCGATGCGATTGTGAATCCAAATCAGCAGGGATGCGAGTTTCCTAGTAAAAATTTAGCCGGTGTGGGCGTTATTTTTTATCTTCTAAGCGCACTGAGAAGCCGCTTAAGGGAGTTAAATTGGTTTGTTGAGCAAGCAATAAATGAACCCAATATGGCGAACTATTTAGATTTAGTGGCACTCGGTACTGTGGCCGACGTGGTGCCTTTAGATAGGAATAATCGTATTTTAGTGCACCAAGGTATTCAACGGGTAAGAGCAGGTAAGGCGCGACCCGGTATTTTGGCATTGCTTGAGGTCGCCGGTAAAAATTATCAACGGCTAACTAGCCAAGATTTTGGTTTTATTGTGGGGCCACGGCTAAATGCTGCTGGCCGCTTAGATGATATATCCTTGGGTATTGCGTGCTTGTTGACTGACGATGTAGCTTTGGCGCGTGAATTAGCTGCACAAATGGATGGTTTAAATCGAGAGCGTCGCTCTATTGAGGCATCTATGCAAGCCGAGGCTATGGTGTCTTTAAATGCATTAACACTCGATGAGACAGAATTACCCTGGGGCTTATGCTTGCTAGAAGATGATTGGCATCAAGGTGTAGTCGGTATTTTAGCGTCTCGCATTAAAGATAAATACCATCGTCCGGTGATTGCCTTTGCCGAGGTGGACGATAATACAATTAAAGGCTCGGCACGCTCTATCGAGGGCTTACATATTCGCGATGCTCTCGATGTAATTGCAACTCAAAACCCCGATATACTCCAAAAGTTTGGTGGTCATGCGATGGCGGCAGGCCTATCCCTTGAGCGTAAAAATTTCACCCGCTTTGCGCAATTGTTTGATAAGGCTGTACGTGATCTATTAACTCAAGATCAATTGAAGGAAGTTTTATTAACCGATGGCGAATTATCGACACAAGAGATAAGTTTAATGAGTGCTCGTGCACTTGCCGCTGCAGGGCCTTGGGGACAACGCTTTCCCGAGCCTGTTTTTAATGGTTATTTTACCTTAGTCAGTCAGCGTATTGTCGGCGAGAAGCATTTAAAGATGACGCTCGGCTTTTTAGATGATCCCCAAAAAATTATTGATGCGATTGCTTTTAATGTAGATGTAGATTGTTGGCCCAATGCAGATGCCAAGCAAATTAATATTGCTTATCAATTAAGTGTGAACGAATTTAGAGGCAATGAAACTGAGCAGCTAATGGTGCGACATATTGAGGTGGTTTGATATTTAGATATGAAGATAGTTTGATATGTAGAGAGTTTGTATCCGCGCAATATAAAAGCAATAAGAAAACAGACTTGTTCGATAGTGATGCTTTTGATCGGTTTTATAAAGATATAATTAAACCCGCGCGCTATAACTCAATTATTATAATCGCGCGGGTATTATTAAAATTAAAGGGTGTTTTATATTAAGCCGCTGATAAAACGTCGGTATTAGCGGGTTTAATGATTTTAGTATCGATAGTGCTAGTATTATTCAGTGCGACTGAATATATATCATTTGTATTGATCTCTTTCCAAGGGTAGCCTTTTGCACCCTTTAATAATAAATGACGAGAAATGCCGATATCGAGTAAACAGCTGTTAGGGTAAGTTAGTAGCTCTTTAGCGGTTCTATTTAAGTTAGCGTTAATAGAAAATTGGTTTAATGCCTTTGCAATTTTATCAAATAAAGTCTTCATTGTAATCTCAGTAATATATTAGCCCTATATTGGTAGTACACGAGTCTTACTAATATAGAGCGGTGTTAGTAAAGGTGTTTTCTGTCTAAAAGGTGTTATGCAGCGGATAAGATTTCATCATCATTGGCAGAGTGTTCTACGCTGACATTAACCGCTTGATGAGCCGTTGTACTAACAACATTTATTTTGTTAACGTTAAGCATTGTCCGGTTTTGTTTTGCCAGTTTCTGAGCAATAACATATCTATTCAGGCCTAAAGTTTTTAGTTGTTTGTCCGTAAGGTTTAGTAATTCTTTAGCTAATTTTTTAGAGCGTGAAGTTATAATAAATTGGCTAAATTTTTGTATAAGGGTTTTGATTAAAAGTTTCATTTCATGCGCTCCTAAAGCAGTTGTTAAAGTAAGTATTTACCTGATTTGGCGCGATACTAGAGAAGCTAATATAGTGTTACAAACGAAATAAATTCTTCATGTGCGTGAATTAATTTAACCTGTCAAATCGAAATAATTGTTGGTTTTTATAGAATTAAAACAGATAAAAAAACTTATAAATCGGCAAAAAACATAACTATTGTTATACCTATAAGATAGATCAGTGAGTTACAAGGGATAAAGTTTAATTTAACAGCTGATTGTTAAGAAGAGTTTATTAAGAAGGGATTACTAATAGAAGGTTAAAGGAAGTTTAAAGAAATAAATATTATAATTAAAAAAGTGTCATGGCAGTTTAGTTCTCAGCCTATAGCATGTTTTTATAAGCTCAACCGTCTCAGCCTCACATCCTCTGTGCTGTTTTTCCAGAGGTCATTAAAGACTACTTCAAAACGCTTAACCTCTGGGCGCGCATTGAAGTTAGTAAAGCCGGTGTAGATGTCTTCTTGATGTTGCAGCCAAATTTTATCGTTATCGATTATGACAAATTCATAGTCATCTTGTGGCTCTACAGTGATCTTTTGGATGACTATTTTACTGGGCAGGCGTTGACTGAGCTTTAAGATTTTATGATTAACCTCAGCAATACTCTGAGGCTGCTCAACAAGGATTCTAATATCTGAGCGGCGGGAGCTTCGTGCAGTCTTAGAAAGCGCGTCGGCAACAATCTCATTATTGAAAAAGAGTGGGTTAAGGCGTCGACTAAAAATATAGATACGATGATTTGCTTTATTTAATACTTTAATTAAGTGCTCGGCTATATCCCCTTGCTTATCAAGAAGGTAGAGGTCGTTGCTGGCGAGGGAGCGTAAAGACATGAAAATATTTATAACGCTAAAGTGAGCGCTCGTCAATCTTGATGACTGTTTATTTTAATATGTTTATTAGAATGCGTGTTTGTATAACAGGTAAAAACACGAGCTCGAAAACGTCGAAATGTGCCAAAAACAAAAAGCCCCGAGATTAGTCGAGGCTGTATTATTATTTAAACACCCATATATGCTAGCCGTTATCAGCTGGTATTGTTCAAGGTTTA
>CAXMPB010000075.1:0-2098 GCA_964195035.1 Cellvibrionaceae bacterium
TCAAAGGAAGCCATCGATGCTTTAAAGCTTGGTGTCCTCGATTTTATTGAAAAGCCCATTGATCTCAACCACTTGGTTCATGTTGTCCGGCGCGCCGAACAATTGGTTCTTTTAAAGCGTGCCAGCCGTCATTACGAAGCCGGTCTGGAAGCTGAAGTTCAGGCAAAAACATTGGCAATTAACAAACTCCTTGCGAACCTTGAAAATGCCTATGCAGAAGCGCTTGAGTGCCTTGCCGTGGCGGCCGAATATAAGGACCCAGAAACTGGCAGTCATATCAGCCGCATTGGCGAATATGCTCAATTAATTGCCAAGGAACTCGGCTGGTCAAAAGAGCGTCAAAACTTAATACTACTTGCCGCCCCTCTGCATGATGTTGGTAAGATCGGCACTGCTGAAAGCGTTTTACTGAAGCCCAGCAAATTGAATTCAGACGAAGTCATCATCATGAAAAAACATGCCCAAAATGGCTATGATATTCTTTCTCATTCGAAACATCCTGTTATGCGGGCTGCGGCCAACATTGCCAGAAATCATCATGAACGCTGGGACGGCAGTGGTTATCCTCGTGGCATTAAGGGGACAGAAATCCCCATTGAGGCTCGAATTACAGCTTTAGTCGATGTATACGATGCATTGAGGTCAAAACGTCCCTATAAACCTGCGTTTGATCAGCAAAAAACCCTGTCGATTATGCTGGAGGGTGACGGAAGAACGGCCCCTTCCCATTTCGATCCAGATCTCATTAATATTCTTCGAAAAATGGCCAGTAAATTTGATCAAATTTATTCAAGGTTGGAAGATTAATTTTTGATACTAGCGCCGAATAGATGAGGAGGGATAGAGAGAGCTATGGCTAAATTTACCGATGAAATTGAAGTAACGCCTGTTATATAAATACTCAGCAACATTTGCTATCCCCTGTCAGGCCTATGTCGCCAAACGGCTGTTTGGTATCGGCATAGTGAAATTATCAGATGATGATAGCGGTGAATTCAATTACCTAATTTATGAGCTTAGTGGATTAACCGAAAATGTGTTATCAAAAGCTAATGATATCCTTATTGTAAAAAGCTTCTAGCGAGGCGCTATTAACAAGGATGAGAGTTTACATTATGTCGATTCTTACGCTAAGTATTGACCAAACATTAATGATTGCCGATCACGTCACGGTAACTATTCTCGAGATAGACGCAAGCCAAATTTGTATTGGGATGAATGTCCCTGAATAGGTGTCAGTAGATCTAGAGGCGCAGAGCTACCAGAAGATCCAAGAGATAGAAGCTATCGCTGGCCAGTCTAATCGGCGATAGCTTTTATTAAAACATCAAAGATACAATTCAGTGAAAACGGTTTTAGTATTATATATTCTAGGTAATTAAATGGCGTCGGGGTGAGGTGGAATTTAGCTCTCGGTGCACAAGCAACATCGCTACGCAGAGTACCCGACAAAGTGTGGCCGAAGGGAGAGGGCATAGTTGGATGATCTCACTAGGCTTCACCCAATAAAAACCGTTCATCTAACGATACGGTTTTTATTGTCTGTGGGTTAGTGAGATGGAGTTATGGCTCTCGGTTCATAAGGAGGACCCAACAAGGGGCATAAACATTGGCGACGCAGAACGCCCGTTAGGACGACACTTTGTAGTGGTTAGGCGCGTGCGCCGAATAGTCCTGCTAGATTCCAACCTTCCTGAGATCGGTGACCATTTTAATTTGGGGCGGTATTTAGTTTCAGCGAACCATCATCGAAAGATTAGGGAAGTTGCGCTTAAAAATTAGCAGGAGGCTATAGCATGAAACTTACCTATGGGTTTATTTGCTAGAGATAAGTTAACTTGTTAATAATACTGTTACAATTTGATGGACAATAAAAAATAACGATTCGGCGTAGATGAAAAAGCTACTGCCAGCTGGAAGTACCGCCTATTACTTTCTGATGCTGTAAAGCATATCTAGCTATGAGTAGATAAATCATAAAAATGGAAAATGTAAAGTCCACCCAAGATATAGAAATGTCAATAAACGCTGAGCAAGTAGAAATTCTACTTGCTCAGTCGTATGTGGCTGCTTATTTAAGTCTTATAATAGTCATATT
>CAXMPB010000076.1:0-2266 GCA_964195035.1 Cellvibrionaceae bacterium
GCTGCGTTTAATCGTTGACAATATAGTTAGTCTTAATTAAAAAAATAGCTTAGATGGTATTGGATAGATAAGAAGTACTCGGCGAAACATTTTTTTTGATCACTAATATCGCCGAGTACTTAACATATGTAGCTTAGTTTAAATTACAGTGCGGCAGTGACAGTTACTTCAACTAAAACGATATCTCTTGCCATGCTCGATTGCACACAAGAGCGAGCGGGGGCACAGCCTTCGGGCAACCACGCATTCCATAATTCATTAAAAAGAGGCACATCTTTGTTATCTTTGACATGGATTAACGCTGACAGAATACGTTCATTGCTGGTTCCAGCCTCTGCTAAATGGTCGTCAATACGGGCTAAAACTGATTTTGTTTGACCTGCCATATCTTCGCTCATATCAAGGGCGACTTGACCACAGAGATAGACGGTGTCGTTATGAATAACAATACGGCTTACTTTTTCGTTGGAGCGTTTGCGAATAATCGTCATGAATAAAATTCCTATTGATTTATTGATGTTAAATAGAGACTAGGTGGTGGCAGCCTCCTAAGCCTCAGAATAGTTTTCGACCTTGAATCTGGGCGTGCATATTACCAGAAAAATCAAATCGTCATCGCCAGTATTCTTTATTGCTTGCGCGTGGTTTTCGGGGATAATAACTACATCATTTGATTTTACATTTTTCACACTGCATTCCATTTCTGAATTGCCCAGCATCACGTCTCCTTGCCCTTGCAAAATAATGTAGCGCTCGATGGTTTTATTAAGCTTGTGTAATTTTGTTTGTGTGTTGGGCGCAAGTCGTGCTCTAGCAATAGAAAGGTTTGAGTCTTTATCTGAATTAGATAGCTCTAGGATATAACAACCTTCCTCAAAAAAATATTCGCTCGACTCGTCGTTATGAATAATGATGGGGCTTGGCAAAGTCATCTCCAGTTATAGTGTTACTGTTGATCGGCAGATTATATTTAGGTCCGTTATCTAAATCCGATAGTTCTAAAATATAATAAGCTTACTTAAAATCGCTCAAAAAAATAGTCGCTCGACTCCTCGGTATGAATAATGATGAGGCTTGTCGCAATAGCATCCCATTATAGGTTGGTGTCGATCGGCAGTTTGTATTTAGGGTCGCCCCATTCGGACCACGAGCCGTCGTAGACGGCAATATTTTTTATGCCGACTAAATGAGCGGCAAAAGCAAGAACACAGGCTGTAATTCCACTACCGCAACTCGTAACAAGTTGTTGTTCAGGATTAATTTTGTCATTGATCAATAACGCAATATCACTTAATGGTTTAAATTTTCCATTGTCGACTAGCTGATTAAAGGGCAAGTTTTTAGATGATGGAATATGTCCGCTAATAAGCCCTTCTCTAGGCTCTTTTGCACTGCCATTAAAGCGCTCTTTTGAGCGTGCATCTAAAATACAAATATTGCTTTGATTGATCGCTGCATTTATCTCAGTTGCACTTTTTACTTTTTGAATATGCATCTGCGCGGTAAAATCACCATAAGCTATGGGTTTTTCTTCTTGCTGTCTTTGTTTTCCCTTTAAAATTTCGCGCCCTTCCGCCAGCCATGCAGGTAGGCCGCCATCAAGCACGGCGCAGTACTTATGTCCCATGGTAGTCAACATCCACCACGCGCGTGGCGCAGAAAATATACCAGCACTATCATATATCACGATGACGCTATCTTGGTTAATACCTAATTGCCTAGCCTCTTGGGTAAATATTTCTTCCGAGGGTAGCATATGGGGTAACGTTGACGTGGTATCGGCGATTTTATGATTGAAATCAAAAAAACGTGCGCCGGCTATGCATTGCTCTTGCCACTCGGCTAATGCATTACGAGGTACGCCTGGCATATGTGAGCTAGCATCAAGTATGACTAAGTTCTCGTTATTAATATTTGAAGCTAGCCATTGAGTGTCTACTAAAGGACTAGGAAGGCTAAGCGTCGTCATTTTTTTTGCACTCGTTGATGTATTTATCTATTATTTTCTGCAGCGAAAAACGCTACTGTGTAGTTAGGTTAACGCCGCAAATGCTTTTTCGCTCGCGTCCAATGTGGCTTGAATATCTGCATCACTATGTGCAATAGAAGTAAAACCTGCTTCGTAAGAAGCCGGCGCTAAATAAATACCAGATTTTAGCATTAAGTGAAAAAATTGATTGAAGCGCTCAGTATTACAATCCATTACCTGTTGGTAATTAGTTACTTTTTCTATATTGTGATTATCTTTTAGGAAGAAAAAACCAAA
>CAXMPB010000077.1:0-5679 GCA_964195035.1 Cellvibrionaceae bacterium
TTATTAAAGCAGCAGAGTATTATTTACATTATCATCGCTTAAGCGAGTCTGTTACTAGTCGCTTTGATGTAATTGGCATCACACCCAGTAAAAATACTTCAAAAAAAACTGTCTTTAAAGCACATAATGACTGCACCACTGTTAAAGGCGATCATTGTAAAGAGTATAGTATTGAGTGGATTGAAAATGCTTTTCAGGCTTTTTAATTCTTAATAAAATTAAAAATCACGAATTTAAGAATATGAGCGAAGAACGCCTTTATAAATTATTTCAGCAAAGCATAGAAGCTAAAATGGATGCTGGCGAGGTATTATTTCCAGATATTATCGAAGCTGGTCAAATAATGGTTGAATGCTTACTAAACGAAGGGAAAATTCTACTCTGCGGGAATGGTCCCTCTGCTGCATTAGCGCAAATTTTAACCAACAACTTAATTAATCGCTTCGAGCGTGAACGCCCAAGCTTGCCCTGTTTTACTCTAGGGTGCGATCTAACCAATGTTACTGCTATAGCGAATGAAACGAGTTTTAATGAAATATTCGCTAAAGAAATAAAAGCCCTTGGCTCTGATAGAGACATTCTAATAATACTGAGCTCGAGCGGTAACTCTTCAAATTTATTGCAGGCAATTCAAGCGGCACACGAAAAAAATATGCGCGTGATCGCACTTAATGGACGTGATGGCGGAAACATTTCATCATTACTTGATATCAATGATAAGGAGTTACGCGTACCATCTAATTCACGCGGGCGTATTCATGAGGTACATTTACTGATTATTTTTTGTCTGTGTGATTATATAGATCAAGAGTTATTTGGATCCTTTGATTAACACTTTAAGAGAAATATAGTTAACCTTAAATAGTAAAAATACGACCTAAGACCTTTAACCAAAGAGAAGAACTACCATGAAGACACTCAGCCTGTTATTTATCTTACTATTCATTAATGGCTGCACATCCATTGTCGATGCAACCACCAAAAAGCCCATCGAATCCGACCCAAGCTCACGCTCTTTTGGCGCTTTCATCGATGATGAACGACTAGAAACTATCGTGGGTGTTAATATTCGCAAGGCCGACCCTATTTTTAGACAAACACATTTTAGTGTTATCAGCTTTAAAGACGTTATCTTGCTAGTGGGCCAAGTACCCACGGAAGAACTACGTCTTTTAGCCGGTCAAACGGCTAATCAAATTGTCGGTGTTCGCAAAGTCTATAACGAGATTGATTCAGGGGCTAACACTTCATTTTGGACGCGAAGTAATGACACATGGTTGACGTCGAAAGTTAAATCATCACTGTTAGCTGACAAGCAACTTAATGGCCTTAAAATAAAAGTGGTCACCGAAAACAGTGTTGTTTATTTAATGGGTGTCATTACTGAGCAAAAGGCCAACATTGCTGCCAATTTAACCAGCAACGTAGGTGGCGTTAAAGAAGTTGTGCGTGTATTTGAATATATTAATTAATAAAAACAATATTCGTTATTTATAATCATCATCATGCAATACAATAATGCTCTAAAAAATTGTTCTAACAAATTTTTCTAACAAAAAAGGCGCTATATAAGCGCCTTTTTTGTTACTGTTAATCAAACTCAACATGACGTCTATTGCCCCCCCTTCCAATTACCCCTCCAATTCAGTCCAACGATCCAAAGCATTATTGAGCTCTTCACTACTGCTCGCCAATTGAGCAATCACCGTTTGTGAGTCTGTCGCTGATTTTTTGTAAAAATCAGCATCGGCCATTGCCATCTCTAATGCTTTAATTTGTTCTTCTAAACCTTCTATTTTACCGGGCAACATGTCTAATTCACGTTGTATTTTATAACTGAGCTTTTTCTTTTTTGGTGCTTTAGCTATTTGGCTGTCAACATTATTTGACCCAGGCTTTTTAATCGTTAATGAACCATCTTGATCTCGGAGACCTTTATTCTGCTTAGCCCAGTCACTATAACCACCTACGTAATGCTCAACCTTACCATTATCTTCAAAAACTAAAGTGCTAGTCACAACGTTATCAAGAAAATCTCTATCGTGGCTAACAACAACTAAAGTCCCTGCATAATTAACTAGCTGCTCTTCTAAGACTTCAAGCATTTCTACATCGAGATCGTTAGTCGGCTCATCGAGGATTAAAAAATTTGTCTCTTCTGTAAACATTTTTGCAAGTAACACACGGTTTCGCTCGCCACCCGACAAAGCAGCGACGGGTGTCATGGCACGCTTTGGACTAAACAAAAAATTCCTCATATAACCGACAATGTGGCGCTCTTTACCGTTTATTTTAATATATTCTTTACCATTACCAACATTATGAGCCACACTTTTTGTGGTGTCTAACTCGCGATGTATTTGATCAAAATAACCTATTTTTAGACCTGTACCAATTTTAACGTTACCTTCATCGGGTGTAAGCTCGCCTAATAATATTTTTAATAAGGTACTTTTACCCACACCATTATTGCCAATTAATCCAATGCGATCTCCACGCATAACTTTTAATTTAAAGTTTTCGATCAGTTTTTCTTTACCAAAACTATGGGTTACACTGCGCGCCTCAATCACCTTACGTCCAGATTTTTCGGTAGACTCGCCAATTTCAAATTTAGCCTTACCTTGTCGCTTAAGCCGATGGCCATACTCTTCTCGCATTGATTCTAATGCACGTACACGGCCTTCGTTACGAGTTCGTCTTGCTTTAACACCTTGACGGATCCAATCTTCTTCTTCGGACAAACGTTTATCAAATAATTTATTTTGTGTGTCTTCTTCTTCGTTAGCTTTGTCTTTTAACGATAAATAATTTTGATAATTACCGGGCCAACTGACCATATGACCACGATCAATTTCAACAATACGTGTTGCAATTTTTTGCAAAAAAGAGCGATCGTGAGTAATAAAAACTACACTGCCTTGAAAGCCCCGAATCATATGCTCAAGCCATTCAATAGTACTAATATCTAAATGGTTTGTTGGCTCATCGAGCAACAACACATCAGGCTTAGAAACTAAGGCTTTACCAAGGGCAACGCGACGCTGCCAACCACCCGACAATTCACTCAGCTTTTTATTCGCTGGCAGACCGAGCTGGGTCATCATTGTTTCTATTTTTTGTTCTAAATTCCATCCACCGGTAGCTTCAATATCTTGTTGTATATTTTGCAATACTAATAAACTTTTCTCGTCTGCAGCGGTTTCCGCACATTTATTAAATTCGTCTATTTTAGCTTGTTGCTCTGCTAGACCCTCTGCAACCACATCTTCAACTTTACGATGGAGGTCTTTTGGCAGCTGTTGATATAACTGGCTAATGCGTAAATGCCGCTTAAAGTGCATTTCACCGCTATCTTGCTGCTGCTCGGCCATAATTAATTTAAGCATGGTCGATTTACCCGCACCATTACGGCCAATCAAACAAACGCGCTCCCCGGGCTCTAAAGAAAAACTAGCATTGGTAAGAATTTTTTGGTCGCCAAATTCTAGCGTGATATTATCGAAGCGAATTAAAGACATAGATTAGAATTATAAGGTAGGTGAGGTGAATAAATAGTAATAAAATGTGCGGCGATATTATAGCCCAATAGCACTTAGATAGCTTTAATAACCATTAGAAGAAAACATTAGAGAGGTTTATCGAAGGCAAAATACTACCGCCCTGATCTATCCACTTATTTATAGTCGCATCTATACGACTTTAATATGCCAAGGCTCAAAGCGTACACCGAGCTTATTACCGTGATCATAGCGGATGGCAATATAGCCAAGGTCTTGCATTTTTTTATACTCATCGGTGTTAGCAAAATCGTCGGTGAAGTTTTTACCACCCCAGCCTATACGACCAACATCAAAATCACCAATGCCATGATAAGAATAACCAGGAGGTGCGAGCGAGCGAGATGCACGCGATAAATTACCTTCAACGCGAAGAGTTTTGGCGAGAAACAAATACAGCTGCTTTACGTTAGATCGAATACCCGACGTTAAAATAATAGAGCTACCAACATCGGTCTTTAACTTATCATAATACGCTAGGGATTCATTCTTAAATATATAATGCCCAGATTTGGGAACCTTAACAATTTTAGATTTATTAAACTGACTCGTTAGTTGATCTGTGACTTTTTGACCATAAAACCCATAATCTGCTGCATTGGTAAAAAATAAGCGTTCGATAAACTCGAGCTCTGGATGAGTAAATGCACCAACAGCCTCGAATCGCTTGGCAAAGCTAATCGATTCGTCAAAGCTCACTAAGTTGAAATGTCCATAACCAATCGTTTTTTGTAAGTTTTTAAGTCGATGAAATGTAGATCGTAACAAGATTGCATCTGCTTCACTGACAAGTACATCGTCATTATAATTGCGGGCAAAATCAGCTGCTTTATCAACGCTATTGGGTTTATTAACAACAGTGTTAACAATGGTATTAATAATTTTAGGACTAGCCGCTTTAGTCGTTGTAGACATAGTGTCTGCATCGCGAGTATCAATATCACTGGTAGTGGCTTTACTTAAGGATTTGCTTGCGGATTGGTTTGCATGATTAGACCCATGACTAACAGTGGTTAACTGGGTAGGTCTTTCATTATCGCTTAATGGATCGAGCTCTGACAGTTCAAGCTGCAGATCTAAATCGAGTGATGATCGGCCTCGATCGACAAAATGAGCTTGTCGAGCTGACAGTAAAGAGCCCGCATCCCAATTAGCCGTCATTGCCGCTGCACTAACGCCGAGTAACCCTTGAATGACCTGTCTACGCTTCATGAATTTACCTTGTTTTTGGCACTTATTGTCACAACTTATTACTGGTTGACCAATTTTCAATACTTTATGCATACTCTCACGATACTTAATGTAAAGCTATTAAGTCAATTGCTTTAAATACATACGGTTAAGATGAATAACTGGTACTCTCGTTTATCGAACTTAAATCTATCGAGCCTTAGTATATTGGCATTCATTTTATGCTAATGACTATAAAATCATTATTACCTAACTAAAGATAGCAGTAAATTCACGCTTAAGCCCAACTTTAACGAAATAATCCGCACTATGCTTCCTGCTAGATACACTCAAGGCTCTATCGCTAAACATCTTATTATTATGACAAGCTCAACTGCATTGGGCTTGATTACACTTTTTTTATCCGAGCTTGTCGACATCTACTTTTTAGGCCTCATTGGTGAAGCCGAAATCACCGCCCTTGGATTTGCAGGCCCAATCATCTTTTTTAGCCTCTCTCTCAATATAGGCCTATCGATTGCCTCGAGCGCACTAGTCTCTATTGCCCTAGGGTCGGGAGATACGGCGAGTTCACGCGAGACAGTGACGCACTCTTTAGTCTCGGCCTTCATCATATCACTGCCGATAGCACTAATTTTGTGGTTCTACCTACCGACACTGCTAAGTTTACTGGGTGCCGGCGGCCGCGCGCTGACACTCGCCAATGAATATACCTCTATCGTCATTCTTGGAATGCCACTACTTGCCGTAGCCATGTCGATGGGAAGTATTATGCGGGCTAAAGGCGACGCTAAAAATGGGATGCTAATTTATATCGTCGCCGGCCTTACCAATATAGTGCTAGACCCGATATTGATTTTTGGCCTAGATTGAGGGGTGACTGGTGCAGCCCTTGCAACGGTTATAAGTCGGATAGTGATGCTTGCCA
>CAXMPB010000078.1:0-4974 GCA_964195035.1 Cellvibrionaceae bacterium
CATTTAATTGTTGAACCGAAGCCGCTCGTAATGATGTTGTGTTTGTATTCATGATGTCTCCGGCTTAGAGGTGGAAAGTATTAAAGGTTTATTCTTAGTCAGCTTTGTAGTCTATGAGGCTATGAATTATATGATTGAAGAATAAGCTTGGCTTATAGTCATTAATGTATAAAGCTTGGAGTATAAAGTAGATAAACTGCTATAAATATTACAGTGCTGCAAATAAGATATATAACGCTATAGAGTTTATTGATAAGCCAAGGTGTGTTTCATTAAACAGTAACGCAAGGTAGCTTATGGCATCGTTATATTTATGGTGGCAATCAGATCATAATAAAGCTGTTCGTGAGATCATCTTGTATATATTACTGCAGTGTATATAATATCTTCAGTTAAAGGCGTTTTTGAGATTGATAGAATCAAATAATGATCAATTCGAAGGTCTGGACTGATTCAAATAATTTATTTGGACCTACTCGATACAGGTCACAAAGGTTATTCTATGTAGCTAGTTTAAACGTCGATATTATCATCGTCTGAGTAGGCCACAAAATTCATGCAAACCGAAGCTGTAGTATATAGTTTCGGTTTGTTTTTATTTATTTTAATAAAAGTTAAGGACTGTAATTATGACTCATATGACTCCTAGTGAAGCATTTGTTGAAACTATGGTAGCCAATGGTGTAACCGATATTTTCGGTATCATGGGCTCTGCATTTATGGATGCAATGGATATTTTTGCTCCAGCCGGCATTCGTCTAATCCCTGTTGTTCACGAGCAAGGCGCTGGCCACATGGCTGATGGTTATGCACGTGCCAGTGGTCGTCACGGTGTTGTTATCGGTCAAAATGGTCCTGGTATCTCTAACTGTGTTACGGCGATTGCAGCGGCATATTGGGCACACAGCCCCGTTGTTTTGATTACGCCAGAAACTGGCACAATGACTCAAGGTTTAGGTGGCTTTCAAGAAGCTAACCAATTACCAATGTTTGAAGAGTTTGTTAAGTATCAAGGTCACGTTACGCATCCACACCGTATGGCTGAATATACAGCCAATTGTTTTAACCGCGCTATGTCTGAAATGGGTCCAACCCAGTTAAATATTCCGCGTGATTATTTTTACGGCGAAGCTGATTTTGATATTCCGCAACCAATGGTTATAGATCGCGGCCCTGGTGGCGAGAAAACACTTCAAGAAGCAGCCGATATGATAGCGGCAGCTAAGTTTCCAGTGATTGTCTCTGGTGGTGGTGTAGTTATGGGCGACGCAGTTGAAGAGTGTAAAGCTCTTGCAGAACGCCTTGGCGCTCCTGTTGTAAACAGCTACCAACATAACGATTCGTTTCCTGCTAGTCACCCATTATGGTGTGGCCCTTTAGGCTATCAAGGTTCTAAAGCGGGCATGAAGCTAATTGCTCAAGCAGATGTTGTTATTGCATTGGGTTCACGTTTAGGGCCTTTCGGTACTTTGCCACAACACGGCATGGATTACTGGCCAAAACAAGCCAAAATCATCCAGATTGATGCAGATCACAAAATGCTTGGTCTTGTTAAAAAGATTTCTATCGGTATTTGTGGCGATGCAAAAGCAGCTGCCATTTCACTATCTCGCCTAATAGATGGCGAAACATTAGAGTGTGATTCTACTAAAGCCGAGCGTGCAGCGTTGATCGCTAGCGAAAAAGCAGCGTGGGAAAAAGAGCTAGACGGTTGGACTCATGAGAAAGATGATTTCAGCTTAGACATGATCGCTGAGCAAGAAAGCGAAGAAGGTAACTGGTTACACCCACGTCAAGCATTGCGCGAGCTAGAAAAAGCGATGCCTGCAGATGTAATGGTTTCTACCGATATTGGTAACATTAACTCGGTTGCGCACAGCTACTTACGTTTTGAGCGTCCACGTTCTTTCTTTGCTCCAATGAGCTTTGGTAACTGTGGTTATGCCTTACCTGTAATGATTGGTGCTAAAACAGTTGCTCCCGAGCGTCCTGCTGTTGCATACGCTGGTGACGGTGCATGGGCAATGAGCATGACTGAAGTGATGACTTGTGTTCGTCATAACATTCCGGTTACTGCTGTTGTTTTCCACAATCGCCAATGGGGTGCTGAGAAGAAAAACCAAGTTGAATTCTACAATCGTCGCTTTGTTGCTGCCGAATTAGAAAGCCAAGACTTTGCTGCAATGGCCCGTGCAATGGGTGCTGAAGGTATTACTGTTGATAAGCTAGAAGATGTTGGTCCTGCTCTTACTAAAGCAATCGACAAGCAGATGAACGAAGGTATCACTACAGTGATCGAGATTATGTGTACCAAGGAGCTTGGCGATCCGTTCCGTCGTGATGCGCTTGCTAAACCAACTCGTTATCTTGATAAGTATAAAGATTACGTTTAAGGCATATTTTTAGTGACAATAAGCTATTCTCTAATGCTTATTAGTTACTAAGATTTATAAAACCGGGCTGAGGACTTTCTTCAGTCCGGTTTTTTATAATATTAAGAATGATTTAGCAAACGCTAGACAATTCTTAATATTATCGCTTTTATAGCCCCAAACCGGATGATTCTATGACTAGCATGTTAAGCTCTACACCCATCGAATGTCCGCAATACCTTCTCGACAAAGCCCGTGTATTGGCGCCTGCGCCAACGGCTATCGTTAATGCTGGCGCGCAATTACCGATGGAAAGCGCTAAAGAAGCCTTTGAAAAAGGCTTGATTGAGCCCGTATTAGTGGGCGATATCTCTATTATTAACGCGATTGCAAAAACCTTAGCGTGGGATATATCTGAACTACGCGTTGTTGCAGCAGATGGTGAAGTGGCTGCTGCGCAGACCTCGGTAGCACTTGCGCGCGGTGGTGAGGTAAGCTCTTTAATGAAGGGTAACCTGCATACCGATAATCTATTGCGTGCTGTTATCAACCGCGATACTGGTTTGCGTACAGGTACTCGTCTAAGTCATGTGTTTCATATGACGCTACCGGGCTCTGACGCGGCTATTTGTATTACCGATGCAGCAATCAACGTATTGCCACCAGTGGGTGTTAAATTAGATATAGCACGTAATGTGACCGCTTTAATGCATGCCCTTGGTAATAAAGCACCTAAAATTGCTGTTTTATCGGCAACCGAGGTGCCCACAGAATCTGTACCGTCAAGTATGGAAGCTGCGGAAGTTGTGAAAGAGGCGCAAAATGGGGCTGTTCCTGGTGCTATTATCGATGGACCTTTTGCCTTTGATAACGCTGTATCGAGTGAGGCCGCAAAAATTAAGGGTATTAATAGCCCTGTTGCAGGTTGTGCCGATGTATTACTCGTGCCCAATATTGAAGCCGGCAATGTGCTATTTAAGCAAATGGTGTACTTTATGAGTGCCGCAGCAGCAGGGATTGTGATGGGTGCTAAAGTGCCTATCGTACTCACTTCGCGTGCCGACCCGGTTGCGGCAAGATTGGCCTCTGCTGCACTGGCCTCTATTGTTGCCAGCGCCACGTAAAAGCTGTTTGATTTAAGGGTGTCTAGGCACCGTACTTATTTTTAATGATAAAAAATTCAATTTAACGACTAAAGATTAAATAACTATGACTGACCTAATGTTGAGTAAGCCCGATATATTTGTAAATGCAAGAGATGTATTTGGTATCGATGCCGATATCCAGGTGCCTGCCTTTAGTGAGCGCGATGCACATGTGCCTGAAATAGATGAGCAGTATCAATTTAATGCTGATGTGACCATCGCTATCTTATCGGGTTTTACCAATAATCGTCGCGTTATGGTGCAGGGCTTACATGGTACGGGCAAATCAACTCATATCGAGCAAGTTGCAGCTCGCTTAAATTGGCCTTGTATTCGTATTAATCTCGACGGCCACATCAGCCGACTAGACATGGTGGGTAAAGATGCCGTGGTGATTCGCGATAACAAACAAGTGACCGAATTTCAAGAAGGTATCGTGCCGTGGTCGCTGCAGCGTCCAGTAGCACTTATTTTTGATGAGTTAGATGCGGCACGTCCAGAAGTCATGTTTGTTATACAGCGTATTTTAGAGCGCGAAGGTAAATTTACTTTGCTCGATCAAAATAAAGTGATTAGTCCTAATCCGTTCTTCCGCTTATTTGCCACCGCCAACACAATTGGTTTGGGTAACTTAAATGGTTTGTATCACGGTACGCAAATGATCAACCAAGCGCAGATGGATCGCTGGAACATTGTTGCGCGTCTCAATTATTTATCCGTTGAAGACGAGGTTAATATTGTTGTTAGTCGAGTACCTAGTTTTGATAATGAAGCGGGCAGAAAAACGGTTGCTTCAATGGTAGCGGTTGCTGATCTTACCCGTAAAGGTTTTACAGCTGGTGACACATCTACATTAATGTCGCCACGTACCGTCATATTTTGGGCTGAGAATTTAGAAATTTTCCGCAATATATCGACGGCCTTTAGATTATCTTTTTTAAATAAATGCGATGAAGCCGAGCACAGTACAATCGCCGAATACTACCAGCGTTGCTTTGATGAAGAGTTGACTGAGTCAAGTATTGTTGAAGCCTGGTTTGAATAAGACGTTTGGCTAAGGGATTTTGATAAAAAGTTTGAATAAGTCATTTAAATAAATCCTTTGAATGAATCGTTTGAATAAATAAAATAGCACGTTTGTATAAACATAATTTAAGGTTTAGTGACTATGGCGCAGCTGGAAGTTCTACAGCAAAAACTTGAGCATTGGTGTGCAGCGTCTATTCGCGCCATTGCTAACGAGCCCACGATTCACTATCGAGGTCATTTCTTAAATCTTAATGGTCAACCGTATCCGATTCGCGTCGCTCATTTACAGCTTGATGCCGACACCAAGGATTACCGTCATCTTCGCGGTGTTGCCGATGGCATTGCCGTTCGCTTGATGTTGAGTGACGACGAATTGCATCAAAAATTACGCCCAGAAAATAACCTGCAGTCTTGGATATTCGAGCTGC
>CAXMPB010000079.1:0-2510 GCA_964195035.1 Cellvibrionaceae bacterium
AACCAAATTATAACGCGCTATCATGATATAAAAACCTGCCATCATGATAACGATTACTGCCCAGTCATTATAAAGTGCCAACCATTCAATCATCACGATTTAACTCATTATCAGAAATAGGAAAAGCTATCTCGCCTGCGAAGTCACGCTTACTAGAAAAGCAATAAAACAAAGAGATCATGACTGCTGCAACTGTAATGCCGACACCCAACTCTACGGTAAAAATGCCCCAATGCTGACCAGATATTGGATTATTTAGAAGTACAGAATAATCGAGGTAATTACCACCCAGCAGCAAGCTTAAAACACCCGTACCGGCGTAAAGCAATAATCCTAAGGACATCGTTATGCGCAGAGCATTAGGCGTGACAACTAGGCGAGTTCTCGCCTCACCAAAAATTAAGCCGTGTAAAATAAATGCTGATGCAAAAATCACACCGGCCTGAAAACCGCCACCAGGGCCAAAATCCCCATGAAATTGCACATAAAAGGCAAACAACAAAATCATTGGGATTAGAAATTTGGTAATAACTTGAACAACTCTATGACGTTGCTGCACATTTCTTTTTTGCATTATTCTATACTGCCCCATTTAAAGCTTGCTTGTTTAGCGCTTTATAATTTTAGTTAAGCATCTTCATTTTGTTGACGTAGTTGTTGCTTTAGGCTGACAACCGGATCTTCTTTGCGCCGGCGCCGGCGCAGCCCCAATAAACTTAAAACACCAATAGCGGCTGTAAAAACAACAGCGGTCTCGCCTAGGGTATCGTAGCCTCGATAACTCGCTAATACTGAAGTCACCACATTAGGCACATTAATCTCTTCTTTAGATTTTGTTAAATAATGTTGGGCTAACTGGGCATTTGAATTGGCTGGAGAATTCGGATCGCCATACTTAGGCATATCAAGCGTCCCATAAATTAAGACACCACCGGTAATAAATACAATCAGTAACGCCGCATAATTATTATGTTCTTGCGGTTTTTGAATCCGTTTTGTAAAGGAGAGTGCACCCAATAAAATAATAGTCGATATACCTGCACCCACTGCTGCTTCGGTAAAGGCAACATCGACTGCATCCATTGCAACAAAGACTGTTGCAGAGATTAGGCTATATAAACCAGATAAAATAATGGCAGCCAATAAATCGTTTAAAACGATAATGCCTACTGCAACGACAATTAATAATGTCAACAACACCATTACTATAATATGTTCTACTACTACCGTATCGACAGTCACTACGATATATCCTTGTTATTAGACGGATCAGTATCTTGCTGAGCATTGTGAGGCTCGTGTGAATGAGTCAAGACAGCCGATAACTCCTGCCCTTTATAAATAGGTGCTAATGATGCATCGACAACTGACTTACCATCTTGACACTGCGGAATAATATTGGCCATCAATGCCGCTTTAGCAACGGCATGGGATGCGGTTGGGGCGGTAAAAAATAAAAACAAAATGGTTAAGGTTATTTTTATCGCTGCCATTGGATTATCAAAAACAAAAATAGCCTGTAGGACTAAACCAATACAAATAAATAGTATACCGCCTGTATCTGTAACACTGGCAGCATGTAGGCGAGTATAAAAATCAGGCATACGAATTAATCCGAAAGCACCGCCAAATACAAATAAACAGCCAATAAATATAAAAAAGCCACTGACAATATCAATAAATAGAATCACTAGATATCGTCCTCTTGATAAGAACCTGAACCGAGGTCGCCATATTCAAAGAATTTCAAAACTGCAATCGTTGTAATGTAATTTATTAAGGCATAAAGCAGTGCGATATCGACAAAGTCAGGTCTATTGGTTAAAAACCCATAGGCCGCGATTAGAATAACAACTTTTGTCCCTGCTGAATTAACCGCCAATAAGCGATCATATAAAGTAGGTCCTATTAAGGCCCTCACCATAACTAATATCAACGAGATAACTATCACAATAACTAATATTAGGAACATATTATTTATCTCCCCTAGCAGTGTTATCTGGTGTCTTTTCGAATAAAGCCTCACCAAGCCTTGGCTCTAGTAGACTCACGCGTTTACCCATTGTGCCTTCTTCTAAATCCGCCAGCACATCCGCATGTAATGCATGTACAAGAACATCACCATTTTTAGCGATGTTTATCGCTACGGTGCCCGGGGTTAATGTAATCGAATTTGCATAAATAACACGCCCAAGTTCGGTTTTTTGTAATGACGGTATGGCTTTTAAGATAGGTTTGATATCGAGTGTTGGCGAAAAAACACGTCTAACAACATCGAGGTTCGATAGTAATATTTGCCCAATTAACCAAAAGCAATATTGCAATACCCGAAAAAAACGAAAATAAAGTGGCTGCCCCTTGTGCATCAAGACATCCATACGCAGAGATATATAAAGCACGATGACTATAGACAATAGCCCTAACAATAAATGTAGGGGTGTATATATACCAGAGAGTAATAGCCATAAAATAGTTAAAGTTATGACTAAGCGATAGAGTTGTCGCTTTTT
>CAXMPB010000080.1:0-9721 GCA_964195035.1 Cellvibrionaceae bacterium
ACATAATAATGATTCGGCTGAAAAACTCAAGCTTTTTCTGTGTTTTTCGAGTGAAAGAGTCAGTATTAATCAAAGCTTAATCAATATACCTTGTAGGGTCGTCGATACCGGCATCGATAAAGCCTTGCCGACGAAGCCTACAACTATCGCAACGACCACAAGCATGGCCATTATCATCTGCCTGATAGCATGAAATCGTATTTCGATAATCGACACCTAAAGTTAAGCCTTGTTCGATAATCTGTGCCTTTGTTAAATCTATTAGTGGTGTTTGGATAGTTAATGCTTGCCCCTCGACACCGGATTTAGTGGCTAAGTTGGCCATTTTCTCAAAAGCCGCAATATACTCCGGCCTACAATCGGGGTAACCCGAATAATCGACAGCATTTACGCCAATAAATATTGTCTCAGCGCCTAATACTTCAGCCCAGCCAAGTGCAATCGACAAAAACACGGTGTTTCTTGCGGGCACATAAGTAACAGGAATTCCATCTTCTAAAACCTCGGGCACAGCAATAGTATCATCGGTTAGGGCGGAGCCTCCAATCGAACGCAAATCAAGCTTAATCGTTTTATGCTCTTTTGCACCCATTTGAGCAGATATCTTGGTGGCTGCTTGCAACTCTATACGATGGCGCTGTCCGTAATCAAAACTTAATGTATAACATTCAAAACCCTGACGTTTAGCAATCGCTAATACTGTTGTAGAGTCGAGCCCACCCGATACAAGTATCACGGCTTTTGGTAAAACGGAATTCATTGATGCTCCTATTAAATTTTCTCTAGATAGTATATTTATTGGCTAGGCTGTGGGTTTAAAAACTAGGGATTATTTTTAATCCCGCCCTTATCGCTTTGCACCTTTCTTAAACTCCAGGCTTATCGCCCCATAATGCCTTGTGAAGCTGCGTTTGAAGCCGCACTGGCAATCTATCTTCAATAATCCATTCTGCCAATGTAACCGGCGTTAATTGCTCATAAGAAGGCGAGAAGAAGACATGCCCTACTTTTTTCACTAGATCGTATTCATTTAATTTAAATATTGCCCACTCATAATCTTGTCGATCACAAATTATAAATTTAAGTTGATCTTTAGGCGCAAGCTGCCCAATATTTTCATAGCGATTACGCGCTACTTCTCCAGATGCAGGTGTTTTAAGATCCATCACAATACTTACCCGCTTATCAACATCGTCTATAGGCATGGCGCCACTTGTCTCTAATGATACCTGCAAGCCTAAATCGCATAGATCAGACATCAGCTGTAAACAACCAGGTTGAGCTAAGGGTTCGCCACCGGTTACACAGACATGCTGAACACGATAATCTTTTACTTGCGCTACAATATTGTCTATTTGATATTTGTCGCCGCCATAAAAAGCGTACTCAGAATCGCAATAGTGACAACGCAATGGGCAGCCTGTAAGACGCACAAATACCGTAGGGTAGCCAACACTTGCGGCTTCACCTTGAACGGATAAAAAAATCTCTGTAATTCGGAGAGAGTCAACTACCATGAATAAAAACTAACGTGAGGGAAAACGGATTAACTAATATGCGCGCTATTATAACGAATCAAAGATTCAAAGAAAAAACAAGAATTAATAAGTAGCTAGCAGGCCTTTAGTATTGATTTGCTAAAAAAGAATTAGCAAGACGAGAGGCATCGGTATCACTTGCAACAACTTCATTTAATAATTTTTTTGCCTCGGCTTTTTTACCCTGATCAAAATAAATAGTCGCTAATTTATATTTTGCATCGGGTGTTTTTTGATGGTCTCTGTATTGACTAATCAAATTCGTAAAGGCTTTTTCGGCCTCAGTTTTTTTACTTTCAGTCAGGTAAATCTGACCCTGCCAATAATAAACATTAGGCACATAAACACCTCTGGGGTATTTATCTAAATATTGAGAAAAGCTTTCCTGAGCACCTTTATAGTCTTGTTTACTCAACAGCTGATCAATCGCTTTCCGATAAAGCTTTTTGCCTTCTACAGAATTATCAATAGAAGACACGGGAAAACTACCCGACAAACCTGCAATCGTGCTAGCTGAAGCGGTAGACGATTGATTTATAAAACTATTTTTGTTGTTCGCGGTTTGATTGCTCGGCGCTTGGGTATTATTAACACTATTTGAATTAGTGATTTCGCTTAGGCGTTTATCCAAATCAAGATAGTCATCAAGACGCTGTTGTTTTAGGCGCTTTAATTGAAAACCTTGCTCTTCTAATAAACCACGAAGCTCCGATCTCTCTTGTTGTAACTGCTGTATCTGATAAGCGGCATTAGGAGAGTTAACGGGTGGAGGCGTATTAACCGATTGAGGCGGAGCTACACGACTAGCAGAATTAGTAGATGTAGAAATAATACCCGAAGCGACTGCTCCACTAGATACTGCATTAGTGCTTGCATCAGCGCGTGTCGATGGATTTGACGTAACAGGAGAAGAATCCCTTACCGTAGCTTGCGAGACGGCTAGCGAGGAATAAATCAAGCTACTAGCGCTTAAAACAACGACCGCAGCCATTTTGGCTGCGGTAACTAGGAAATATAACTTCATCATAACTCTAAAGAGGTTTCTTAATGAGTAATTACTTTAGCTCAACGCGACGATCTAACGCCCATGCAGCATCGAAACCACCTGAACTTGCTGGCTTCTCTTCACCATAGCTAATTACTTCAATTGGGGTGTTTACACCTTGTAGACGAAGATAATCACGTACTGCGTTAGCACGACGCTCACCTAGCGCAATATTATATTCACGTGTGCCGCGCTCGTCTGCATGACCTTCTAGACGAATATTACGCGGGTAAGCTTTTATATCAGCCGAATGTGCAATCAATAATGCACGCATTTCATCACTCAACGCAGACTGATCAAAATCGAAGTAAAAGACAGTGGCAAGACTAGCTGCTTGATCGCCGGTAGACTCAGTCAAAGTTGAGCTAGTCACTCCAGAAGTTGACGTTCCAGATGTAACTGTGCCCGCATCGGTTACACTACTATCTGTCGGTTGAGAAGTGCTCGCACAACCCGCTAAAAATACAGTAGCGAATAAAAGGGCAAAACCTAACTTGGTGGTCTTATTAAACATATGTGTCTCCATTGACTTGTTTTTAAATGGTCATTAGTAAAAATAAAGTTTTAGCTAACTATTTTAGCAGATAATAGCACAGCCGTTGTTATTAGCTCTAGTGTAGACTTAAAAAATAACATGCCCACTAATCTTATCCAATTTTTTTATATCTTCTTAACTTATATTGCCTCTTACTACATAGCTACTAAATAGCTATTACTTGGCCGGCATCTAACTTTCACCAAATGATTTTCAACTATTAACTCGCAGCTATTAAATCCCAGCTATGAGCTCACACTTATTAATTCTTGCCCTTTCTATGGCTGAGTTAAAAATGGAGACCATGCAGGCTCGCGTACATCACCAGACTTAGCCGGTAGTTTGTATTTGATACCCGCATCAAGAGATACACCCGCCAAAATACCACGCTTATTATCTTTGGTTGCATAAAGTAAAATTGCACCGTTGGGCGCTATGCTTGGCGACTCATCTAATGCAGTTTGTGTTAATACGCGTATGTTGCCCGTTGCGATATCTTGAACCGCTATATGAAACACTCCATCGTAGCGATGAACCATCACTATACCTTTACCGTCGGGCGTTACCTGTGGCTTAGCATTATAGTCACCATCGAAGGTTAGCCGCTCTACCCGCTTACTGGAAAGCGTTATTTGATAAATTTGTGGTTTACCTCCTCGATTTGAGGTAAACATCACAGCTTTACCGTCACTAGACCAGTTGGGCTCGGTGTCGATACCATAATGATTCGTAATACGCGTAAAACGCTTACTGGCTATATCAAGGGTATATATCTCTGGATTACCATCTTTTGAGAGTACTAACGCAAGACTGCGACCATCGGGCGACCATGCAGGAGCGCTATTTAAACCCTGAAAATTTGTCAGCTGAATACGCTTACCCGTCGCGAGCACCTGCATAAAAATAGCCGGGCGGCTTGTCTCGAACGAAACATAGACAACGGATTTTCCATCAGGTGACCAAGAAGGTGATAACAAAGGCTCTTTCGAGCGCAATAAAACTTGCTCTCTGGCACCATCCATATCGGCTAATACTAATTGATATTGGCTTTTATCGATCTGTTTGACATAAATAATTTTGGTCGAAAACACACCGCGAATACCGGTAATCGCCTCATAGACTTTATCGCTAATATGATGAGCCATTTGGCGCAGTGCATCACGCCGCACACTTACCTGAAAATTATTAAGAATAATTTTTTGGCTGATAACATCAAACAACGAGAAGCTTGCTGAATAGCCCATAGGTGTATCTGTAATATTGCCAACAACTAAGTATTCACTGCCTAATATCCGCCAATCGCGATAAACCACATCTTGCTGACGAGTTGGCAAAGACAACATATCTGAGGGCGCTATAGTTTCAAACTGCCCGCTGCGCTTAAGATCTGCGGATATAATTGAGCCTATATTTTCGGGCAAGGCTTCGGCGCCACCGTAACCAAAAGGCACAACACTGATAACGGTTGGGTTATCGACCCCTTCAACAATAGGACTGACTAACTCAGCTCGAGTCGTTAAGCTATAAGCGATGATTAAAAACATAATAAATGTTGCGAAGAAAGATCTCACTGTCTTAAATCCTTTGGTTCAAAGCGGAATGTAAACTGCCTAAAGTTTTTTTCAAAAATACGTGATGGCATTGTTTTAATCTCGGGAAACTGTCCTACTTTGTTAATTGCACGAATCGCCGAGCGATCAAAGGCAGCATTACCGCTACTTTTAAGTACCGCAACATTAACAATGGTTCCCGTTGGCACTAATTGTATCCGTAGATCAACCTTCATACCATTGCGAGCAGAAGGTGGGCGACTCCAATTTTCTTTTACCCGCTTACCAATAGCATCAGCGTAGGACAAAGTCGCTATATTATCTTCTTCTAGCTCCACTGCAGCAAGTTCGGCTTGCAGTTCGGCTTGTAGACGCGCGCTCTCTCGCTGCAGCTTTTCTTGCAGGCGTTGCTCCTCGAGTGCCACGGCCTTAGCCTTTGCTTGCTCTTGTAAAACCTGCTTATCTTTTAGTGCTTTCGCTTTCGCTTTTTTTGCTGCGAGTGCTTTCTTTTTAGCCAGCTTTTGTTTCTTTAGCTTATCGTTCTTGGCCTTTGCGTCAGCTTTCTTTTTGGCGAGCTGTTGCTTGCGTTTTTTATCTGCGGCTTTCTTTTTAGCCGCTTCTTTACGTTTTTTTTCTAAATTGATTTTTTTGGGAACAGGTTTTGGTTTTGCCGTAGATTTAGGTGCGCTTTTTATACCTTGGGTTTTTAAATCTACTAATGTCGCCTTAATATAAGCGGGGCTTTGAACAATTTTCGGGGGCTCCGTAGCACTCCAGCCCTTAAAGACTAAGCCGATGACTAAGGCGTGCAGCAATAAACTAACAACTATTGCTGGCAAATAAGACACTATACCCATATTAGCGCTGCGGCTCTGTTACTAGGCCTACGGATTGCGCACCCGCTTGGGTCAGGCGAGACATTAGATCGACTACCTTCCCATAAGCTACATTAGTATCCCCCCAGACGAGTATTGGTGTATCCGGCTTCAGCTTAACAACCTTGGCAACTTGGCCCGCTATTTCAACTAATGGTTTGGCGCGCTCCTCGTCTTTGCCCAGCTTAATATAATAACTACCATCGGCTTTTATAGAGACAATCAAAGGCTCTATATCTTTGTTATCGATAGGGGCAGAAGCAGCCTGAGGCAAATCAACCTTTACGCCTTGATTTAACAAGGGAGCCGTTACCATAAAGATAACTAATAACACCAACATCACATCAATGTAGGGCACAACATTGATTTCAGCCATTGGTTTTTTTTTCATTTTTTTATTTGGAGACATGTTATACGACATAACAAAATTGACTCATGATTTATGGGTACCTTAGTTGTCGTGCTCAATTAGAGACGTTAACTAACAATACTCTTAGTTAATTGGCTTCTTAGTGGTGTAACTGTCGATGTAATATAGCCGTTAACTCTTCGGCAAAGGTATCATAGTTAGTACCTAGTACATCGGCACGAGCCGCATAGCGATTATAGGCAAGCACAGCCGGAATCGCTGCAAACAAACCCATCGCCGTTGCAATTAATGCCTCAGAAATACCAGGTGCGACCGTTGCAAGAGACGCTTGCCCTGCTGTCGCTAAGCCTCTAAAGGAATTCATAATGCCCCATACCGTACCAAACAAACCAACATAAGGACTAACCGATGCAACACTCGCTAAAAAAGGCAAGCTCGCTTCTAGCTGCTCTTGCTCGCGCGCAAGAGCAACACGCATAGCTCGCTGTGTACCCACCATAACGGTATCATCATCAATATTTTCTTGCTGCCTTAGGCGAGTAAATTCTTTAAAGCCCGCTCTAAAAATATTTTCTATCCCTGAGGATTGACCGATACCAGCTTTGTCGTTGCCTTGACGATAAAGTTGTGTGAGATCCACACCCGACCAAAATATTTTTTCAAAATGATCGAACGATGACTTTGCTTTACGTTGATAAGCACCGCGTTTAATAATCATTACCCAAGAGACAACCGACGCCAACAACAGTAACAACATCACCAATTGCACAACCAAACCTGCCTGACTGACGAGCGACCAAATAGATAAGGTTTGTTCTTCTTTAATCATAATGCGTAGAACCTATTATTTAATAATTAATATTTAAAATTTGAAATTGATAAATATAAAGCTAATTCTTTAGACATGTTTTCGACTATAGGCAGTTGCGCGCAATACTAACACTTCTATTTATGACTTCCATTGAATAATAACATTCATGTGATCGTGTTCATTATAAATGGCACACGGGCACCAATCACACAAATATTTTTTATTACAAAGCCTACAATATGTGTCGAGACAATAACAGCCACAAACGAATAAAAACCTAATCTAAAAAGACACAAACCAATACAAGACTTCTATCAACAAGATGCATTGAGTGTATTCACACTAAAGTACTTTATGTAAAGACAGATACACAGGCTCTGGTATTCGTGCTGGTTTCATTTGGTTATTAGCCGTTTGTACGCACGCTATTTTGACCATTCCCTTAAACAACAACTGGTCAGATCGGCGAACTTCTTGATAGAACACAACATAGGTTTTTGCTAGCTTTTGCACCTTTGCCGTAGCTACAAGCTCATCGTCTAATCTGGCCGATGCAAGATAGTCGACATCGGCGTGACGCACCACTAATAGCAAACCATCATCTAATACTGCTGTTTTTCCATATCCTAATGAGCGCAATAGCTCTGTCCGGCTGCGCTCGATATATTTTAAGTAATTGACATAATAAACAATACCACCTGCATCGGTATCTTCGATATAGACCCGAATAGGTAGTTTAAATTCACTGTTATTAGTCGTGCTATCAACATTGCTATGGAGAGGTGCAGAAGAAGAATGATTCATTGATGGCAATCCAATAAATTCCTAGAGTTAGTTTTTAGCATCTCAACGGATAATGAGTGCTAGCAAAAGAAGGATGAGGCCGTTAATCGATTATGTCATGAACTAAGTCATGAACTGTCCCGTTAATAGACATTATTATTTATTAAGTAAAGAGCTACGATCAAGCTATGGCTTATTCGAATTTGTCGTCAAGTCAGGCAAATCAAAATGCGCGTAAGCCAAAGCCGTTACAACTCGTCCTCTTGGGGTTCGATTAATGAAGCCCTGCTGAATCAAATAAGGCTCTAGCACATCTTCAATCGTATCGCGCTCTTCACTAATGGAGGCCGCAAGACTATCTATGCCTACTGGTCCTCCACCAAACTTATCGATCATGGCTAGCAGTAATTTTCGATCCATATTATCAAAACCACTTGTATCAACATTCAACATATTGAGTGCTTTATCCGCCATTTCATTCGTCACATGGCCATCACCTTTCACCTCGGCGTAGTCACGCACTCGACGCAAAAGACGGTTAGCAATACGCGGCGTTCCGCGCGAGCGCTTGGCTATCTCATAGGCGCCCTTAGTATCCACTGACACGCCTAAAAGCGAGGCAGACCGACCCACAATATGCGTAAGATCCTCAACATTATAAAACTCAAGCCGCTGTACAATCCCAAAGCGATCGCGCAGTGGAGACGTTAACAGCCCGGCACGAGTGGTCGCGCCCACTAGGGTAAACGGCGGCAAATCTAATTTAATAGAGCGCGCTGCAGGACCTTCACCAATCATAATATCAAGCTGCTAATCCTCCATCGCGGGATACAGCACTTCTTCTACCACCGGCGAGAGACGATGTATTTCATCAATAAATAGTACATCACCGGGTTGAAGATTAGTCATCAACGCGGCGAGATCACCGGCTTTTTCTAAAACGGGGCCCGAGGTGGATGTCATTTCGACACCCATTTCATTGGCGATAATATTAGCGAGTGTGGTTTTACCAAGACCAGGAGGGCCAAAAATCAAGGTGTGATCTAAGGGTTCGTTACGTTGTTGCGCCGCGCGAATAAAAATATCCATTTGCTCGCGCACTGCAGGCTGCCCAACATAATCGGCAAGCTGCTTAGGACGAATCGCTCTATCCTGCCGCTCCTCTTGGGGCATTGCCACAGGAGTGATCATGCGTTCTGACTGGAGATTATCTTTCGTTATCATTACTTTTATCCCGCCAAACTTTTCAACGCCAACCGAATCAACTCTTCACTCGATTCAATCGTGGCACCTTTTTGTACACTGGAAATCACTTTAGCCGCATCGGTTGGTTTATAGCCTAGGGCAATTAATGCGCTCTCGGCATCGGCAGTCATAGAGGATTGCTTTGATGATTGAAGGTTGCCACCAAATGTTGCCAAGGTAGAGTCGAGTGACTCCCAACCTTTGAGACGGTCTTTCACCTCTATAATTAGTCGCTCGGCGGTTTTTTTGCCAACACCCGGCACTCTTACTAATGCGGCACTATTGGCCTCTATGACGCACTGTACAAATTCATTCACGGGCATACCCGATAAAATAGCCAATGCCATTTTAGGCCCAACGCCACTTACCTTGATTAAGGTACGAAATAATTTGCGTTCGTCCTGCGTATAAAAAGCAAATAGTTGATGGGCGTTTTCGGACACCGATAAATGCGTATGTAATATGACTTGCTCACCGACTGCCGGCATTGGATAAAAGCTCGTCATGGGGGCTTGCGCCTCGTAGCCAACACCACCTACATCGACCAGTATTTGTGGCGGTTGTTTTTCTATAATGATGCCTTTTAGTCGACCAATCATACTGCTTACCTATCACCTTCTCTATAATCAACTTAAAGTATCAACAACGCTTTTTAACTCGCGTTATTGACTTAAGTGCCATTTATTTTAATGCTATCTATTTAAATGTGACCTATTTAAATGTTATCTACTTAAAATTCAACTTTGAACACTTATATCTTTCCCTAACAACCTTTATGGGATAGTAAGGGCTTACACCACACGACCTCGTCTAAAACGTTTTCCATTGGCAATCGCAATTAAGTGTTGTTGCGTATTAGCATGACAAATGGCAACGGCTAGTGCATCGGCTGCATCCTCTTGTGGAGTTGCCGATAGTTTTAGTAATTGCTTAACCATATGCTGTACTTGAAATTTATCGGCAGCACCC
>CAXMPB010000081.1:0-7520 GCA_964195035.1 Cellvibrionaceae bacterium
TAATTTAAAAACTAATTTTGCATCTAATACAATTAAAGCTGTACCTCTTAAAGGCCTAAACTTGACCATATTTAAACTAGTAGGCACATAGAGCGTGTGCACGTACTCACCATACTTTTGAATTTTGATACCACCTGAGGCGACATCTGCCGTGCGGCGTAATAAATTAAACATACTAATGCGGGTATAACGTGCAAAACGTTCGTTAATCATCTCGAGCGTTGGCATGCGCCCACGCACAATGCGATCTTGTGTGGTTAAATCATAAGTACCAACACCCTTTTCATCGCTATTATCGTCTGTATCAACGTCACCATCATCTACACCATGGAGTAACGCATCAATCTCGTCTTGTGAGAGTAAATCCATTAGATATTTTTCTCGTTAGTGCTCTGTTAATATTTGACTTCGCGCTTACTCACTTGCTTTTCTTACTCAATAGTCTTATTGCATAACAAAATTAGTAAACAGTAATTTTTCTACACCGGGCTTACCTATTTCTTGCTCCATAATTTTTTGTAATTCTGTTAACGAGTCTTGCTTTAATAATTCACGACCTTCATCTGTTTGCAGCTCATCGTAAGTTTGGCCACTGAACAACAAAATTAAATTATTACGAATCATTGGCATATGTATTTCAGCAGCAGTAATAACCTCTTCATCTCGTGTCATTATTGAAATTTCAGCTTTTAAAAATCGCTGTCTTCCACGCACATCGTAATTAACGATTAGTGCTGGTCTAAGAGGAAAATAAATAGCAGGGCCTTTTACTTCTTCTTCGACAACTTCTTCTATAGGATTACCATCTTTATCTAATTCTTGAACAACCTCAGGCTCAGGTGATAGAAATTTTATAGCCATTAAAGTGCCGCCAACAGACACACCAATCAAAACAATGGCCACTACAATAAATATGATGAGCTTTTTCTTACTACCTTTGGGCTTTTCTTCAGATTCTGTTTTTTCTTCTTCGTCAGCCATGCCAAAAATCCGTCAGTTAAATAAATATAAAAGCATTACAGCAAGAGATATGCCAAATACTGATAAATAACGTAGATTAATACTTGTTTGATAGTCGCTGAATAGATAAATAGGGTCTGAAAAATATAAATAAGAAAGCTACAGAGGATAGTCATTGGCATAACTGAACATAAAAACAGCATCGAAAAGATAAATAAGAATACTGATAGCTAATAACTATTAATAAAAAGCCTCTACAAGGAGGGCTTGAAAGGCCTATTGGTCACAATAAAGAGAGAACGTTAACATCTATTCAAACTTAAGAAATTTTGGCGCTCTAACCTAAGCTCTCTGGCCTAGATAAGAACGCTGACGCTTCTGTGTATTATTGATTAGGCATAAAGGCTTAGTAGACTAGTGCCATTTGAGTTGATAGATAATTGATTTTCGCCTTGTATTAGATCTGATTCAGAGCGTTCACCGCTAAAATGCGGCTGATTACTCTCGTCCTCAGAGTTGCTAGCTTGCTGTTGTGACTGATCAGACACATCGACATCGACCAGATTAAGACCCTCGCCATTAAACATCTCACGCAGCCGAATCGCGTTTTGATCAAGCGCTTCACGCACAGTGGCATTATTTACCACAAAGCTCACATGAGCTTGTTCGTTGACTACCGACACCTTCACCTGCATTGGCCCTAACTCTGAAGGGTTCAAATGTATTTCTGCCTCCTGTAAACCTTGAGAGCTCATCCACATTACCCGCTCCGCAACTGCCTCACCCCATTGAGCCTGTTGAAAAGGTGTACCAACCGCTAACTGTGGTTTGGGGCTTGCGGCGGCCGCCATCAGTGGGGAATTTGTTAATGCATGTAGAGGGCTTATATCAGTAGACAGCTTAGCGGTACTAGACTCGCTACCTGTAGCTGAAGAATTTAATAACTGTGCAAAATTAAGCTTATCGACACTGAATTTATCGGCAATGCTGGTACTTGTTATATCAGTACTCGCCTGCAAGGTTAATGTCTCCAGGCGATCGCCGGTCAAGCCTGCACCTAAAAGATTCGACTGGCCCATTAAGTTAGTTGAACCAAAGGACGTTAAAGCGGCTTGTGACGTTAGATCTGCGCTCAATTTTAAACCCGCATTCTCTATCGCTGGCGATAATTGTGCATAGCTTTTCAAATCATTAATAAATTGCGCGGCACTTGCGACCGTAAGTGGCTGATTACTTAACGTCTGGGTAATCGTGTTGGCTAGATCAGCAATAGGTAACTCGCTTGAATCGAAAAACAGCTCACCTGCAAGTAGCTGGAGTGCCTTGGGATCAATCTCGTCCTCTAGGCCTTGACCGCCATCAACACTGTGCAGTTGCTTAACCAAGCCCTCTAATAAAGACTGTACGTCAGGGCTAATAATAGCGCTTAGCTCCGAGCTTATTGCTGTTCTAATAACCGTTGGGTCAACGGTATTCGTTAGCACGCTAGACTCACTATTACCTTCAACGCCGGCGTCGGCGCTAACGTTGCCGGCCTTTTTTTCACTTGCGTCTACCGCATCGCTCGCAAGCTTCGAACTCTCGCCTACATCGGTATTATCAGCAGAGTTAGCTTGCTTTGTCGGCTCTTGGGAGTCAATTTTTTTATCATCTGCCGAGGCTACCTTTGTAGTGTCGGCTGGTTGATTGTTAGAAGATTGATTGTTTTTAGACGACGACTCTTGTCGTTCAGAACGAGCGTCTTTTGCCGCCTGCGCATCAGCTTTATTTGATGTGATCTCTTTCTCTGCATCTTGAAATGTCCTCGAAAAGCCTTGATCTTTAGTCTCGGCAGCACGGTCAAGCGAAGGCCTATTAAGCTTATTGCTCGCGCCTAACTCTAAAAGTGGCAATAATTGATTCATCATCACATCCTCACTTAGTGTCACAGCTGTGACTTGTAATCGTTAATATAACGGCAACGCATTGCCGCTTATTTATTAAATATTGCTTCTCATCGATGAACTGCAAAGGTAATGCCAAAGTGATAAAAAAATGGTAAAAGATTAAATAAAGAAAATATTAATCGCCTGCAACCGAATATATCTGATAAATACTTGATTCTAAAATGACGATACAAACAAAAATAGAGAAAGAAAAGTCGTATCATATAAGCAACAACATACTTTCCTAAATATTGCTAAGGTAATAATGTGCAAGAGAATACTAATAAAATGCACGTTACTAACCGATACAGACTAATAAAATAAAGACTAATCACTGGTAAAAAACTCCACTTTTCAGATTCAAATAATTGGCTAATCGGGCTTTTAATTACTTCCATTATTAAAGAGCTATGACCCGATTAATCTTATTAATTATCCCAGAGAATTTGTGTCACAATGCTAATAGGAACTGCTGGGCTATTAACAACTTCTGACCTATTAACTAAAGGAACGGGAATGAATATTGTGTATCTAAATGGGCAATATATGCCTATGCAAGAGGCAAAAATCTCACCGATGGATCGTGGTTTTTTATTTGGTGACGGGGTCTATGAAGTTATACCCTCTTATCTAGGTAAGGCGCTTGGTTTTGATTTGCATCTTGCTCGCCTAAATAGAAACCTAAAGGAGACTGATATTCAGCTGGGGCTCGAACACAAAGATTGGCGAACGATTTTAGACACCTTACAAGAACGCAATAATGGCGAGAATGTAGGCGTCTACTTACAGGTCAGCCGCGGTGCCGATACAAAAAGGTTGCACGCCTATCCAAAAGACATTACACCCACTGTATTTGCCTTTTCATTTGACATTGCTGCACAAAAGCTCGCTGACAAATCTACAATTACAGGCTTGAAAGTCAGCACAGAGCAGGATCAACGCTGGAGTCGCTGTCACATCAAATCTACCTCATTGCTCGGTAACCTGATGCACTATCAGCATGGTCAAAGTGCGGGCGTCAATGAAACCATTTTATACAATAGCGATAACCAGCTAACCGAAGCCAGTGCTTGCAATGTGTTTGTTGTTAAAAATGGCGTGTTGATCACACCACCTTTAGATCATCAATTACTGGGTGGTATCACCCGGCATATATTGCTTGATATTATTCGCAAAGAGGGCTTGCTCGAGGTACAGGAACGGATAATAGACATGAGCGAAGTCCGGCAGGCAGATGAGATATGGTTGACCAGCTCAAGCAAAGAGATCGCCCCTGTAATTGAACTAGACAAACAGGCCGTGGGCGATGGTCAGGTTGGCGATATCTGGCAATCAGTCCAAGCCACATTTAATAGACACAAATTTGACTATTAGTCTGAATGTATTCAAACGCTGAATGGAATTAACAATAAGCCCATGCCTGAACAAAATAATCACACTTTATGGACGCCGAGTAATCCGCAAAATACTCAAATGGGCTTATTCAAAAGCCACATTGAAGAGCAGTTTGATTGTCAGCTCGATGATTATGCAGCGCTCCACCAATGGTCTGTTAAGCATTACGATTGTTTTTGGCAGCAAGTCTGGGAGTTTAGCAATATTGTTTTTAGCCAAGCGCCAAAGTGCATCGCAATAAAAGGGGAACTATTCCATCAAACAAAATGGTTTGAGGGCAGTCGCCTAAATTATGCAGAAAATTTACTGCAACGGCGTGATACACATATCGCCGTTGTCAGTCTTTTGGAAAACGGTGATCGCCGACAATTCAGTTATCAAGAACTTTATGATCACGTAAGCCGCCTTGCACAACACCTTAAATCATTAGGTGTGGGAGTTGGTGACCGCGTAGCAGGCATTGTCCCCAATACCTTCGAGGCACTCATCGCTATGCTAGCAACTTCTAGCGTCGGTGCCATTTGGTCTTCGTGTTCGCCAGATTTTGGCGTTAATGCAGCGCTAGACAGGTTCAGTCAAATTGAGCCTAAAGTATTGATTGGTGTCGATGGTTATTGTTATGGCGGCAAAGTAATTGATTGTCGCGATAAGTTTATCGCGCTGAATGAAAAACTGCAGCCATTGCAGAGCATTTCAATTCCTTTATTAGAACGACTTGGGCTATTGGAAACTACTCATCCTAAAAATATCACTGATTGGGATCAACTATTAACATCATACCCAAGCTCTGAGATTAAATTCGCGCAACTCCCGTTCAACCACCCATTATTTATCTTGTATTCTTCTGGCACCACAGGCAAGCCCAAATGCATTGTGCATAGCGCTGGCGGCACTTTGTTACAACACCGCAAAGAGCACTTACTCCATACCGATCTTAGGCAAGACGATGTGTTTTTTTACTTTACGACGTGCGGATGGATGATGTGGAATTGGTTGGCAACAGGCCTTGCAAGTGGTGCCACATTAGTTCTTTTTGATGGCAACCCATTAAGAGATACAGACACGTTGTTAGATGTCATCGATCAAGAAAGAATCAGTATTTTCGGGACCAGTGCAAAGTATCTTGATGCCCTACAAAAATTTGGCGCCAAGCCCAAAGAGTCTCATTCTTTAACTGACTTACGCTGTATTTTGTCAACAGGCTCACCCTTGGTCAGTGAACGCTTTGACTATGTTTATAACGACATTAAAAGTGATCTATTACTGGCCTCAATTTCAGGTGGAACTGATATCGTTTCTTGTTTTATCTTAGGCAATCCCATGTTGCCAGTTAATAGAGGCCAGCTGCAATGCGCCGGACTTGGCATGGATGTACAAGTTTTTGATGATAACGGCAAGCCAGTACCCAGCGGCAAAGGTATTCAAGGTGAGTTAGTTTGCTGCACGCCATTCCCTTGCTGTCCTATTGGTTTCTGGAATGATACTGATACTAGTAAGTTTATGGATGCCTACTTTAATCGCTTTGAAGGCGTTTGGGCACACGGTGACTTCGCCGAACAAACGCTTGAAGCGGGTTATATTATTCACGGTCGATCAGACACTGTTTTAAATCCTGGCGGCGTGCGTATTGGCACAGCAGAAATTTATCGCCAAGTTGAAAAAGTTGCGGTTGTCGTCGAAAGTATTGTTGTGGGTCAACACTGGGATGATGATGTTCGGGTGGTATTATTTGTTGCGCTAAAACCGGGCGAGGCATTAAATGACAGCCTTATTGCCGAGATTCGACAGACTGTGCGAATCAACACCACCGCAAGACATATGCCTTCTAAAATTTTACAAGTCAGCGCTATTCCCAAAACACGCAGCGGTAAAATCACCGAAAAGCTGGTCAACCAACTCGTTAACAAACGTATTTCGACCCTCACCTCAGATAACACCGATGCCCTGCAAAACCCCGACGTGTTAAGCGAGTATATAAATCGGCCAGAATTAGATGTTTAGAAATTTGAATAATAGAGACAAAAAGCTATGAATGCGTCTGATAATAATTCAGAAAAACTTTCCGTGAAAATGTCCGAAAAACTTGTCGCAAAATTTGTCGAAAAAAGAGTCGCTATCGTTACCGGCGGCGCAAACGGCATTGGCGCAGCCATTTCACAGACTCTCGCTCAAGCTGGACATCAGGTTATGATTGCCGACTGCGACGCTGATAATGGACACGCATTTGCCGACTCTATTAATGCGACATTTTTTCAGGTTGATTTAGCCGAAAACTCAGCCTGCAAGAAGCTTATTGATACAACTGTCGAGCAACTAGGTCGTGTCGATATCTTAGTCAACAATGCTGGCTTTCAACACATATCACCATTGGCCGAATTTCCTGAAGACACGTGGAATACAATGATAAATGTCATGTTAAACGCTCCTTTTCTTCTGACAAAGTATGCTTGGCCACATATGCAAATAAAACAATGGGGCCGCGTTATAAATATTGCATCTATTCACTCTTTGGTCGCATCCGCTAACAAATCGGCTTATATCACTGCCAAGCATGGTTTGATTGGCCTGACAAAAGCAGCCGCATTAGAAGGCGGCGTCGACGGCATCACTGTTAATGCAATCTCTCCAGCCTATGTCCGATCTGCTCTCGTTGAAAAACAACTCACCGCTCAAGCCAAAGCAAATAACATAAGCGAAGATGCAGTGCTCGAGCAAATTTTATTAAAAAACTCTTCCGTAAAACGCTTAATTGAACCACAAGAAGTGGCTGATTTAGTACTAATGCTTTGTTCTGAAAATTCAAAATCGATTACTGGCTCCAACCTCACAATTGATGGCGGTTGGACGGCTCAATAAAAAACTTGAGTTCTTTTCATTAGCTAGAACATGCACAACATTAATTACACCACCATAAACTAGAGAATAACCTTGATGAACTCAGGTCTTAAAATCGATATTGTTGATCAGCTACCCGGCTCCCTACCAATGGGTGGCATTGTTCCTAATACACCCATTTACCGTGTTAATCGAGCCGCATTAAATCTGTTTGATAAAACAAATAATATGAAAACTGATGCAAAACTTTCACACCTACCTTTAGATAACAAGTTGGCGTTTGTCATCGATAATGTCTTATCGACACAAGAGTGCGAATTAATTATCCGCATTACCGATCAGCTAGGTTATCGGCCAGAAGCACCTGGCATTCAAACGCCACCTGGCATGAGAATGAATCAATCT
>CAXMPB010000082.1:0-5299 GCA_964195035.1 Cellvibrionaceae bacterium
TCATACAGATCAGTAAAATCTTATTTACTAAACTGATTTTTTGATCGTGGTATTTTTTTTTAAAAAATGGCAAAATAACATGTCTACTTTCAGCAACACAGTTATGCAAATAAACAGGTCAAAAACTACCGGTGAGGGGCATTAATTATTAACCCAACCGTAAAATGTGTACATCATCATCTTTTACCTAAGCTTTATAAAATATTAACCACTGATAGGGAGTATTAATCATGAACACAAAGCTAACAACTAAAACTTTAACAGCACTCTTGTCTATCGTCTTACTCGTTGTTTTTTTTACACAAAATGCCAGGTCTGCACAAGCGACAGACAAACCAATTGCTAAAGAGGAATGGTCGCTTGTAGAAGTAGAGGCAACAATATCAGCGATTAACACAGAGACGCGTGAATTTACATTTAAGGACGAAGTCGGCAATCTTGTGACAATCGTTGCGGGCGACCAAGTTAAGCGCTTCGATGAGTTTGCAGTAGGTGATATTGTCGCTGCGGAATATTTAACATTTTTACGCGCCGAATTTCGCGAGCCAACAGCGGAAGAAAAAGAAACACCTTTTGTTGTATTGGCAGAAGCAGGAAAAGCTCCAAAAGATGTTAATCCTGGCGCCGCTATTGGCGCTGTAGTTAAAGCTGTTGTTGAAGTCGTTGCTATAAATAAGCCAGAGAGATTGGTTACCATTCAAGGGCCACGCGGTAACTATATGGTTTTACCGGTAAAGGACGATGCCGTGCTTAATAATTTGAAAATTGGTGAAAAAGTTATTATGACCTATGCCGAAGCCTTCGCCATTGAGCTCGTAAAAGCAAAATAGATCAACAGTAAATAGTGAATACAAAAAAGCTACAGAAGTACTTTATCTGCGGCCTTCTTGCTTTTTTAAGTACATTAGAGCGTAATTAGCCTTTGTGGCTAATTAATTCAATTGGAAGAGACAGTGCAATTTAAATATCTATTAGTGACGAGTATAGTCTTTGTGGGGGCTTGCGCTCAACAACCCAACATTATTGTCGACAAACAAGGCGTGGATGAAAAGCAATATCAACAAGACCTGCTTGCATGCGAGCAATACGCAAGTCAGGTAGATTCAAAGGCAGCCAAGGGCGCTGTTGGTGGCGCTGTTGTGGGCGGAGCTGTTGGCTCAGTACTATCTGACAGAAGTGCTAGTGAAGGTGCTGGTGTTGGTGCAATTACTGGCCTTGTTAGAGGTGCTTCAAAAACTCGCCAAGAGAAAAATCAAGTCGTTAAAAATTGTCTGCGTAATCGAAATTACAAAGTTTTAAATTAATTTATTGTGTGCGCCTCCCCCGATCAAGTTTGAATTCAGGGAAGTAGGCAAGTTGGAGTTCAGGTAAGGAGCTTCCTGTAGAATATCGGCGTCCGCAAGATAATCAACACTCTAGAAATGCTCGGGGCCATGCCTAGAAGGTCAATGACATAACAATAGATAGCCGTATAGAATCAAAAAAAAATCTATTTTATTATTTATGGCCTTATTTTTTAAAATGTTCTAAGAGTATATCTTCATAGTCTCGAACGCGTTTTACATATTGCACCGGCTCACCACCTCTTGCGTAACCATATTTTAAATCTTGGTAGTATTTTTTATTGCTCAGCAAGGGTAAAACTTCTTTCATGTCTAGCCAAGATTTTGGATTTTTCCCGAGCTTTTTGGCAAGTCTTTGAGCGTCTCGAAAATGACCGCGACCGACATTGTAAGCGGCCAGTGCCATCCAAGAGCGGTCTGGCTCAGTAACATCTTCATCAAACATTGCTTTCATTTTTGCTTGAAATTTTGCGCCCGCAAAAATGTTTTGTGTGGCATCAAGGCGACTGGTGACACCGAGAGATTTTGCGACAGGTTGAGTGAGCATCATAATCCCGCGTACACCCGTTGGGCTTTTCGCTTTTGGATTCCAGTGTGATTCCTGATAACTTTGGGCCGCTAGCAAAGAGGGCGCCAAATCATTTTGCTGGCTAGCTTCGATAAATTGTTTTTTATATTTTGGAAGGCGTTGGTTGATTCGGCGTTTAAATTTAACAATATCGACATAATCAAAGGTATCGATATAACCATAATATTTTTCAATATTTTGAGCTAAAGCGCCACTACTTTTATAGGATGAAAACCAGGTTTTTAATGATTGTGAAAAATTGAGGTTATCTTTAGCGTACATAAAAGCCAGTTGCGAGCCTTCACTAAGGGTATATCTTTTGGTGATTTCTGGGTGGTAGCGGCGACTAATGTCAAAAATAGTAGAATCACTGACCGTGCATTGAATCTTTTTTGTACTGACTTGATCGAGTAATTCAGGTGTTAATTGTTCGTTATCAAGAGTAAATTTAACCTCGGGAAATTTTTCGCTAAGTGTATTTATATAGCTGGTAGCTGCAGGGATGATGATTTCTAAATTTTTTAGTTGATTGCGGTTTTTTATTCTCGGGGTTTTACGGTGACATACCAGGTATTCGCTGACGTCGGTATAAGCAGGTCCAAACTCGAATTCCTCTTTGCGTTTGTCGGTTATGGTCAGTCCAGCTGCGGCCAGATCGCCTTCGCCTTTGCGTAGAGATTCAATCACTTCTGCCACTGAATCCATTATGAGAAATTTGACTTTGACGTCGAGAGCTTGTGCCAATGAGACAGCCATATCGTATTCATGCCCCTCGGGCTCACCTTCACGACCGATATAATAGGTGGTGGGTTCGTTGGTAGTTAAAACCAGCAGCTCACCTTTGGCTTTAATTTTGGCAAGTAGGTCTTGGCTTTCTTCTGAGGTTTTAGAACAAGCAAAGAGTGACAGTGACAGCGAAGTCGCAAGCAACAGCACTAAATGCCGTGATAAATAATTATCAAAGCGTGAAAGGTGAAATACCTTATTAAATAAAAGAATAAACATTTTCATGATTGGCTAACCGCTTTATCTTTAAACCATCCAGCACTCAAAAAACCATTAATAATAAGATTTACTTTTTTAGGCCGGTTCTTTTAATAAATTTTTCCGATATTCGCTAGGAGAGGTGTCTTCCCAGCGACGAAAGGCACGGGTAAAATTGGCTTGCTCAGAATAACCCAACAAATAAGTAATTTCAGTCAGTGATAAATGCGAATTACCTAAATAAGTTTTTGCCATGTCTTGTCGTGTTTCAGTGAGCAAGTTTTTAAAACTTGTGTCTTGTTCGGCTAACTTACGTTGCAAGGTGCGAGTGCTTAAATGAAGTGCATCGGCTATTTTTTGTTCATCGGGTTTACCGCTAGGCAACTGCTCGACCAGACGCGCGATTACTTGGGTGGCAATTGCGTCTTTGCTAACTTGATTGAGATAATTTAAGGCTAAACCCTCACAAGCTTCAGCTAAGGCACTATTACCCGAAGCCAAGGTGGCTTCAACACTGTGTGCATCCATGCGGATACAAATAACCTTTTCGAGTGACTTATTTTTTTGGGTCGGGTTTTGTTGTGTGATACTAATTGTATGGTAACTAATGGGGCATCGAATAAAAGCTTCTAAAGGCACAGAGGAAGGCGTAGCTTTTTGAAATACCTCGACTGACACGGGCGCAAAAGCATCGCCGCAAAGTTGACGGCACATAACCACAATAGACGCGAGAGTCGCATCTATGCTGGCATAGTGTGGGGAATAACTAGTATTGCTTAATAAATGAAACTCGTAATAAGCACCGGTTTTAATAATTTTTGTGGTTAGTGCTTCACTTACTATGTGCGAGTAGCGCACAGATCGCTCTAAAGCATCGCTTAAACTACTACTAGCCAACCAAGCAAAGCCAAGGGCATGAAAGCTTGTCGCTCCCCATAACTTACCCACTTCAAGTCCAAAAGCAGGGTTATTGGTCGCAACCACCGCTTTTTGCCATAGCGCTTGCATTTTTTGAACCTCATAGCGTGCATTGCCATCACCTAGTAAAGATGGGTCTAAGCCTGATTCAGTGAACAGCCGTCGATGATCACAGCCGTCAGCTTCTAATGCTTTCCAGATCAATAATGCCCAAGAGGTAAGAGTAGTCGATGCCATGAGCTCATGATAAGTCATTGGCGCGAAATGACAACTAGAGGATATGTGTTTGTCATGAACTGACAAGTAAGGGCCCAGAAAAACTTTTATTCTAATCTCAACTTAAACAAGCACACATTAATAGGTGGCGATTATGAGTAACGTTTATAAACTGGAAGATATATCGTTTAAACAACAAACATTGGCAAGCTCGTATACAGTCATCGGAACAGGCCTACATACCGGTCTTAAAGTTATTATGACAGTGATGCCCGCCGAGATTGATACTGGTTACACATTTATTCGCCGCGACGTTGCATCAGACCGCGCCGAAGTGCATGCCCGATGGAATAATGTCATTGATACGCGCTTGTCTACTACCCTTGGCAATTCGCTTGGCGTCCGTGTCAGCACGGTAGAGCATATTCTCGCCGCACTTTACGGCTGTGGTATTGATAATGCGCACATAGTACTGGATGCACCCGAAGTCCCGATTATGGACGGTAGTGCCAAACCCTATGTTTCTATCATTAATAAAATAGGATTAGTTGAACAAGATGCACCGCGTCGAGCCATCTTGATTAAAAAACCTGTTTATGTGGGAGATGGTGAAAAAGAGGCATGGCTATTGCCATCCTCGCAACCTTGGATTGAAATGGATATTGACTTTGATCGCCCCATCATTGGTAAACAGAAAATATCTTTACCATTGAATAATCATGTTTTTTCCAACGAAATTGCTGATGCACGTACATTTGGTTTTCATGAGCAAGTTGCGACTCTACAAAAATTAGGCCTTGCCAAAGGCGGTTCGCTGCGTAATGCGGTATTATTAAAAGACAATATCGTAATGAATGAAGAAGGTTTACGCTACGTTGATGAATTTGTTCGCCACAAATATTTAGATGCAGTGGGTGATCTATCGTTAATGGGTGCTCGTTTTGTGGGCAAGTATGTAGGCAAGTGTAGTGGTCACTCCATCAATAATGCACTACTGAGAGAGTTGATGCTCAATGATAATTGTTGGGACTATGTTAACTTGAAAGATGTCTATAATAATCGCGCGGACTTAGAGACACGAAAAGCCTATTAGTAGTTGTTGACACAAAAGTTTTGAGTGCGCCTTGCGCACCATTAAGCAATGTCAAAGGGCTGTCGGCTAGAATTAACCATGCAAGTTATCGGCAAAGTAAGTTTGCATTAATAGCTTGATCGTAAAAAGGCTTTTAACGTAATAGCCTTTAAAATTATTAATCGTTATGTAGATATT
>CAXMPB010000083.1:0-2241 GCA_964195035.1 Cellvibrionaceae bacterium
AAGTATCAATAAAATTAACACCGATAGCCTCGTGCCTCACTAAAACTTGGCCACTGCCTAAGGGCGGTAGTGTTATTGTCTCGAGAGAAAGCACATCGGTGCCACCTAGCTGGCTAAATCGAATACTACTTACATCCGTCATATTTATGACTTCCCACTCTTTAATTATTTTTTAAGTATAATCTATAATCACTTGTTTTTATTAGATTTTATAAAACCCTACTGCCAATTAAAGATTCTAGCCTTGCACGATATGGAAATAAACCAAAGCTACCACCCGTATGTACAAAAACGATATTTTCTAAATGGTCAAAGCGCCCATGCTTGATTTCATTCATTAAGCCATGAAATGCCTTACCTGTATAGACAGGATCAAAGACGATACCTTCAAGCTGAGCAACCTGAATGATCGTCTCTAAGACCTCGTCAGCGGCTATTCCATAACCCTCACCCAGATAGTTATCATTGGTCTGTATACCGGCAATGGCTCGAGCAAACACATCTGGCGGGCTATGCGCTGACGGTCCAGGTGCTGCCCCAGATACTGATTGAGATAGCGCGGCAGAAAATCGGTCTTTGTAACAACTAACGAACTCTGTGATATCCGCTGTTACTTTACGCTTGAAGTATGCATTATCATCACAAACAGCAAAGCCAAGTACCTTACAGCCAAAATTATACAGCTCTGCCCCAACCGTAAGCCCCGCTTGAGTTCCTCCAGATCCCGTTGCCGTCACGATTAGACCAGGCTTTATATTGTGTCTCTTGAAATCGCTGGCTAATTCTTCACAGGCTGCAATATAGCCCCATAGCCCTATACCATCACTGGCACCCGTCGGAATAACATGAGGTTTATATCCCTGCTGGAGATAACCTTCTTCTGTTTTGCTGAGTATTTTTTTGAGGTTTTGTTGGTAGTCATGCTTATCATAATAGGCCACCTTCGCACCAGCTAAGTGGTCTAATAGTAAATTGCCATCCAATTCGGCGTGTTCTATGTCCGAGGGCTTACCTCGCAACACGAGATGAACAGGAATACCGAGCTGCGCGCCAACAAAAGCGGTTGCACGCGCGTGATTAGACTGAAGACCACCGCAGGTAATGAGTAAATCCTTATTTTGGGCTTGCGCGTGAGCTACGCTGAACTCTAACTTTCGGACTTTATTGCCACTTAACAAGCTGCCCGATAAATCATCGCGCTTTATCCAAATGTTAGGGCCTTTTAACTCAGCTGATAATCGTTCGAGTTTGTGTAATGGGGTTGGCAATGAAGCTAGGTTTAATCTGGCGGGCCAGTCAATAAGCGTTGTATCAAGTGTCATGTATTTACTCTTATCGATAGGTGAGTATTTATAATCAATTATCTAGGAGCCTGACGATTCAGAATAATGATGACTCGTTATCAGCATCGTAACATTATGATTTAATCGACTTTACAAGAAATACAATAAGTTTAAAAACTTTATTCGCAGAATTAGATTCTAGACACCTTAGTGGTTGCGAGAAAAACAATTGAGCACGTCCAAAATAAAAAGGAAAGATAAGAGGTAATAATGACAAGTAAATGCAAAAAGCCATGATGAACTTAACGCTCATCATGGCTTTTTACGTGATTTTTAGGTCACCAAACAAGAAAGTTGATTAAATAGCCTTGATCGTGCCTTTAGGTAGCACTGCATGTAGCGCTACTTTTTGTAACTTTAATTCAACATTATTAGCGACTTCGATCACCATATAATGCTCATCGACTTTAAGCACTTTGCCTAAGATACCACCATTGGTCACCACTTCATCGCCTTTACCGACATTGTCGATAATAGCTTGATGCTCTTTTTGACGCTTACGTTGTGGACGTATAATCATAAAATACATCAAGGCAAACATGCCACCGATTAATAATATACTGGTTAAGCCGTCGCCACCAGGCACACCTATTTGTGCGTGTGCGTTAGGAATAAAAAAAGACATAAAACCCCTTTTAGAATTTAGTTATGTGTAGTTTAGATAAAAGATAAAAGCGTAAAACGAATAAGGCGATACTCTACCGTTTTTAGAGGTCGCTATCAATCTTTTAGCGAATCATTAATCCAAAGTCTATCCGCTTAAAAATTAAATAGACTCAGGTGCTTGTAATATAGACAACTGAGTAGACAAGCACTTGCTTACTATTCTACATTTGGCTTTAATTAAGCGATATTAGCATTTGTTTTTAATCAAGTTAGTTAAAATAATTTTAGATAA
>CAXMPB010000084.1:0-9548 GCA_964195035.1 Cellvibrionaceae bacterium
TGCAGTAAAAATTTCTTCTTTCGACAAATCACGGACTTTTAGCAGTCTTATCTCAGCATTTAACGGTTGATTAAATTGGGATTTCAGCGTTATCTCGCCTAAACCCAAGGCTGATGCAAAACCAGAATAAAAAATTCCAACAATACTAAAAACTAAAGCGATAGTGCGAAGCTGCATAGGGTTACCCTGTTTATCTTTTTATCGTATCGAGTCATCTGATCTACGATCTTTTAACTCAATCAAAATAGGTTCACATTCAGAAGGTTTATTATAATTATAGATTATCATCAAGATTTAGCAAAAACCTCGAATAAACTTTCAGAAGTCACTCTAAGTATTCATTATAAATAGATTTTTATCAACTACTGAGACCTGATAATCATCTTAAAAAACACTGTTTCTTGATTAAAATAACACTCTTTAGTAAAGTTTTTACTATTTGTGCAAATAAACCAGTCAATGATTACAGGCTTATTTCGTTAAACTTAAGATGGGATTAAGCCGTATTTTAAAAAAAATGTGGCACGCATTAAGAATCAACACCTAGCTGCATGCCTTAGAGTCACGTTACAGATGAAGAGTATAGGTAGAAATCGAAGATACTACAGCGTCGAAAAGGTATTAACGCCTAAAAGCAAGACGTCAATCACACTTCGAGTGATTAAGATGGGCACATTGGCAATAAATAGCTAATCGACCTTTAACTATGCCGCCGCCATGCTACTTAAGCTTTTATTAATGACTCTGCTATAAGAATAGTATTTATCGCGGCACTTTTACGGATATTATCAGCGGTAACCCAAAGATTAATACCGTTATCATTACTCATATCATGGCGAATACGGCTAACAAAGATACTTTCTTTACCCGTTGAATGTGTAACTGGGGTTGCCGAATGCTTACCACCGTCATCGTCCAACACTTTAATCTCGCTACAATCTTCGAGCGTCTCTTTAATATCTTTAAGACTAACCGGAGTCCGTGTATCGATGCTCACCATCATGCTATCGGCATAAAAAACAGGCACTTGTATAGAAGATACATTAATTTGGAGATTTTGATTACCCAGTACTCGACGTGTTTGCGTGACCAAACGCTTTTCTACATCGGTATGGCCATCACCACGAATTTCACCCACATAGGGCAAAACATTAAAAGCAATTTGTTGCGGATAAATGTTGTGCTCGGCACCGCGACCATTTAATAAGCTTGCCGTCTGTGCGGCTAGCTCACTGATCGCTTTCTTACCATGGCCGGAGACCGATTGAATAGCCGTTACATTAACGCGCTCGACACCCATACGATCATCGAGCAACTTAAGTATTGTCGCTAGAGGAATGACATTACTATCTGGATTTACCACTATCTCAGGACGAGCCGCTAAAAGTTGTCCATTAACGGTAGGCACTACCAAGGGTGCAGACTCAGCAAATACCTGACTATTATCAATAGTTAAACATCCCTGCGCTTGCGCTTGGGGTAACATTTCTGACGAAACTGCATCAGTTGCAACAAAGATTGCCAATTGCGCTTTACTAAAATCGAATTTTTTAAGCTCAGTCACCATCACAGGATTACCATTAAACATCAAACTGGTGCCTGCTGTGCGCTCACTCGCCAGTAAATATAGATTATTTACTGGAAACGACCGCTTAGCTAATAATTCAACAATCACCTCACCAATTGAGCCGGTTGCCCCAACAATAGCCACATCTATTTTAGCTGTCATATTTACCCTTAGTTCTTCTTTTATTAATTAGTTTGTGCTGATCAAGCAATATTATTGGCCGGCAGCGCAATGAATTTAAGCGGTTGCATCATCAATAAATAGCGACATCTATTTTAGCGATGACATTTGCCCTTAGTGATTCTTGTATTAAGTCATATTGATCAAGTTTAGTCGTTAGTTATGCTTTAGCAGTGCTTGTAACATACGACGTAATGCATCAAAGGGCGCATCATCAACTGATGACAACATCTATGGATGATGCCATATTCGCTCTTAACTCTTCGTGTATTCCTTTATGTTGACCACGCTTAGCGTTATTTACGCTTTAGCAGTATTTGCAGCATCCGGCGTAATGGCTCGGCAGCTCCCCATAGGAGTTGATCACCTACAGTAAATGCACTTAGATATTCTGGCCCCATATGCATTTTGCGTAGACGACCAACGGGAATAGACAATGTGCCGGTAACAGCCGTTGGTGTTAATTCATCAAGGGAAGCTTCTTTATGATTAGGAACCACTTTGACCCAATCATTCGCGTTAGCAATCAAGCGCTCGATTTCATCGATTGGCAGATCTTTTTTGAGTTTGATTGTCAACGCCTGGCTATGGCAACGCATCGCACCGACACGAACACAAATGCCATCGACAGGAATATGAGGAATAAGTGTTGCAATATCAGATTCATAAGAAGCATCGATAGCCGCGCCGGCAATTATTTTATTCGTCTCTGCATCTGCCTTCCATTCTTCACGACTTTGACCAGACCTGAGTTCGCTGTCGATATAAGGCAGTACACTACCGGCTAATGGCACACCAAAATTGTCTTGCGGCAGGCTGCCATCGCGCAGCTTAGCCGCCACTTTTTTATCGATATCTAAAATTGCAGAGGCAGGATCAGCAAGTTCGGTTGCCACACTATCGCGTAATTCGCCCATTTGGTTTAACAGCTCACGCATATGGCGAGCACCACCGCCACTCGCTGCCTGATAAGTCATTGCCGATATCCACTCAACGACTCCGGCATTGATCAAACCGCCAATCGCCATCAGCATTAAACTAACGGTACAGTTGCCACCGATAAAATCTTTTACCCCGTTCTTAAGCGCTGTATCAATCACAGAAGAATTCACAGGATCGAGCACAATGACTGCGTTAGTTTCCATACGCAATGAAGAGGCGGCATCAACCCAGAAACCAGCCCAGCCCGATTCGCGCAAAGGCTTAAAAACAGATGTCGTATAATCGCCACCTTGGCAGCTAATAATGACATCCATTTTACTGAGCTCTGCGATATCATTTGCATCTTTTAATGGCTCAATGTCTTTACCAATAGCAGGCCCTTGCCCACCAACATTTGATGTCGTGAAAAAGACAGGATCAAAGTCCAAAAAATCATTCTCTTCGATCATTCGACCCATTAAGACCGAACCCACCATACCGCGCCAACCTACAAAACCTACTTTCATTGAACTTATCCAAACCTCTTATTAAAAAATTCGTCTATTGAGCGCTGCAGTTTACCGTAGAACCTCTAGATAAAAAACCAATACGCCCGCTTTATTATTTAATAACATACTATAAATTGACCACTAACCACATTACAATAAGCCGCTTTTCAACAAGCCCAAGTTTCATAACCAATGTAAAATATGCAATGAAAAACCTTAAACTCAAATTTGTTATCAGTCTTATGTCTATTTTGAGCCTAATGCCTTTGTCTTGGCATCAAGCTATTGGGCGTATTGTTGGCAGAGGCTACTTTGCGTTTAATAAAAAAAGACGCTTAATTACCCAATGCAATATAGAGCATTGTTTTCCTGAATTAAGCCGCGATGAACAAGCTGAGTTATTGAAAAAAAATGCTGAAGAAACTGGCATGTGGTTTTGCGAGACGCCTTTCGTATGGTTTAGTAGTCCAGAACGCGCAATGAAAAAAGCCACCATTAAAAACCCAGAAAAATTACAAGAAGCCTTTGATAAGCAAAAAGGGGTTGTCATCATAATGCCACACTTTGGTAATTGGGAAATGATGAACTATTACCTACCGCAAAATTACCCATCAGCCTGTATGTACAAAGAGGCCGAGTCAGCAACTCTTGAAAAGATTATTACCGATAGTCGCGAACGTGTTGGCACCAAAATGTTTATGGTGGATATGACCGGGGTAAGGCAGGCGCTGAAGCATCTAAAGCAAGGGAATTTATTAGTCATTTTGTCAGACCACCTACCCAAAAGAAGTGCCGGTGTGTATGCGCCATTTTTTGGACTGCAGGCACTCACAGGAAAAATGACCCATACCTTTGCGCGTCATAATAAAGCAGAAGTTTTAGTCGTCACCGCAACCAGAAAACCAAAGGGCGCCGGTTTTGAGATAGAGTTTCACGATGTAGAAAACATGGCGTCGGAAGATCCTGTCGCCGCTGCAACAGGACTCAACAAAGCCATAGAGAAAGTGGTTAGAACAGCCCATGAACAATATCAGTGGCTTTACAAACGCTTTGCACGACAACCCGATGGTGAATTATCTATCTATAAAAAATATAAAAAACTTAGCAAAAGTGGTTAATTTCAAGCACCAGCTTTAGTCTTTTTTATAAAAGCACGCCTAACAAGATTTCAATAGCCTCTTAGAGGCTATGATTTATTGGCTTACTCGTACAAAAAATATCATCTAGCAACTATAACTTATCGACTACAATTCACTGACTACAGCATCACCCATTTCAGCTGTCCCAACTTTTGTAATTGACGCATCATCAGAATATATATCTGCGGTACGTAAACCCTTATCTAATACTCGCCCAACAGCATTTGCTATGGCATCCGCCGCTTCAGGCATATTGAGCGAATAACGCAACATCATCTCTACAGATAAAATAGTTGCTAATGGGTTGGCAATTCCTTGTCCCGCTATATCGGGTGCTGAACCATGAACCGGCTCATACAACCCTAAGCCTGCTGAATTAAGCGACGCCGACGGTAACATACCAATAGAACCCGTTAACATTGCTGCACAATCCGATAAAATATCGCCAAATAAGTTACCGGTAACCATCACATCAAATTGTTTAGGCGCTCGAACTAATTGCATCGCAGCATTATCAACATACAAGTGCTCTAGGCTGACATCGCTATAATCTGTTGCGATGCGCTCCATTACCTCTCGCCAAAGACCAGAAACTTCTAATACGTTGGCCTTTTCAACAGAGCACAAACGCTTATCTCGCTTCTGGGCAATTTCAAAGGCATTACGACCAATACGCTCAATCTCACTTTCGTTATAAACCATGGTGTTATAACCTTGGCGCTCACCATTTTCGAGTATGCGTATACCACGTGGCTCACCAAAGTAGATCCCGCCGGTAAGCTCGCGCACAATCATTAAATCTAAATCGGCAACTAATTCTTTTTTTAATGATGACGCATCTGCTAACTGCGGGTACAAAATAGCTGGGCGCAGATTAGAAAATAAATCTAATTCAGCGCGAATTTTTAACAGGCCTTTTTCAGGTCGAACAGCACGCTCAAGGCTATCCCATTTAGGGCCACCGACTGCCCCTAATAAAATAGCATTGCTATTTTTTGCAATTTCGATCGTCTCATCAGTTAACGGAACACCGTGGGCATCAATCGAGCAACCACCAATTAGGCCTTTTTGGTACTCAATACCTAAAGACATTTTTTGATTAAGGCATGCAATCACTTTTATTGCCTCGGCGACAATTTCTGGACCAATACCGTCACCGGCTAATAATAATATTTTTTTTGACGTACTCATTTAATACACCGCCTCGGCTAATCAATCTATACAGTAGATCTAATAAAATTTAATAGGGATTTTTGCATTGTAGCTATACAACACTTCAATAAAGATGGGCTTACTTGATCATATCAAATAACCAAGGTGCTTCGGTTCTGCGCTTTTTTTCATAAGCTTTAATATAATCGGCATCATTTAGTGTTAAGCCGATATCATCTAGGCCGTTAAGCAGGCAATGACGTCGAAAATCATCGACTTCAAAAGAAAAACTCTCACCCGTTGGCGTAACGACTAATTGCCGATCTAAATCAATCGTTAACTGATAGCCTTTAAGCGCGTACATTTCTGCAAACAATTGATCGATAATCGACTCATCTAGCACGACCGGCAACAAACCATTTTTAAATGAATTGTTATAAAAAATATCTGCATAACTCGACGCTAAGATTGCACGAAAACCATAATCATCCAAAGCCCATGGCGCGTGTTCTCGGCTTGAACCACAACCAAAGTTTTCGCGTGCCAATAACACCGAGGCACCTTGATAACGTTCAAAATTCAGTGGAAACTCAGCATTAACGGGACGACCGTCGCAAGACTGATCCGGGTATCCTTCATCCAAGTAGCGTAATTCATCAAATAAATTTTTACCAAAGCCACTACGTTTAATAGATTTCAAAAACTGCTTTGGAATAATCATATCGGTATCGACATTTGCGCGATCCATTGGCGCGGCAATGCCTGTCACTTTTGTAAATGCCTTCATATTACTTCTCCAACTCAAACTGTCTCACATCAACAAAATGACCAGCAATTGCAGCTGCTGCTGCCATCTCAGGGCTCACTAAATGTGTGCGCCCACCATAGCCTTGTCGGCCTTCAAAATTACGGTTAGAGGTCGAGGCGCAATGTTCGCCTGCACCCAATTTATCTGCATTCATTGCCAAACACATAGAGCAACCTGGCTCGCGCCATTCAAGCCCGGCTTCAATAAATATCTTATCTAAGCCCTCGGCCTCGGCCTGCTCTTTCACTAAGCCAGAGCCTGGGACAACAATCGCCGCTATAATGCTCTCGGCTTTTTTACGGCCTTTAACCACTGCAGCCGCTGCACGCATATCTTCAATACGTGAATTCGTACAAGAGCCTATAAACACACGATCAAGATAAATATCGGTGATTTTTTGGCCGGGCTTTAGGCCCATATACACTAGCGCACGCTCCATACCTGCCTTTTTAACGGCATCGGGTTCGTTTAGAGGATTAGGCACAGAGGAATTTACATCGACAACCATTTCAGGAGATGTGCCCCAGCTTACTTGCGGATCAATTGCTGCACCATCGAGCTCCACAACCTTATCAAACACCGCCTGGTCATCGCTAACCAATAGTCGCCACTGCTTAACCGCTGCATCCCAATGCGCAGCCTTTGGCGCAAAGTCTCGGCCTTTTACATAGTTAATAGTGGTTTCATCAACGGCCACCATACCTGCACGCGCACCGGCTTCAATGGCCATGTTACAAACGGTCATACGTCCTTCCATCGACATATCGCGAAATACTTGACCGCCAAATTCAATAGCATAGCCATTACCACCTGCCGTACCAATTTTTGCAATAATCGCCAACACAGCATCTTTTGGCGTGATACCCCTACCTAATTGACCGTCAACCTTCACCAACATGTTTTTCATTTTCTTGGCAACCAAGCATTGTGTGGCCAATACATGTTCGACTTCACTTGTGCCAATCCCATGAGCAAGAGCACCCAATGCGCCATTGGTTGCCGTATGAGAATCACCACAAACAACGGTCATTCCTGGAAGGCAAGCACCCGACTCGGGTCCGATTACATGCACAATACCTTGCCGACGATCATTCATTTTATATTCGGTAATACCAAAACTATCGCAGTTATCATCGAGTGTTTTGACTTGAATTTTAGACACAGGATCTTCGATCCCCTCAATACCAGAAGCACGCTCTTTAGGGGTAGTAGGTACATTATGATCCGGTGTCGCCAAGATACTATCGACACGCCAAACGGGCCTATGAGCAAGACGTAAGCCTTCAAAGGCCTGCGGGCTTGTCACCTCATGCACAATATGACGATCAATATAAATAAGTGCCGAACCATCGTCTCGCTGCTTAACTAAATGTGCATTCCATAATTTATCGTAAAGGGTTTTTCCAGCCATAAGATTATCTTCCCATTAACTAATTTTTACTTAAAACAAATAACCTAAAATCATTGAGTGGATATTACTCTTGGCGAAAGCATAAAACAAATTCATATTTTTACTTATTTACATTCCTTTTGGGAATGAATAGTATTAAACAATGGATATTCAATTACTAAAGGCTTTTATTACTATTGCCGAAGACGGCTCCTTTTCTGCCGCCGCGCAGCGCCTTCACTTAACACAATCGGCTATTAGTAAACGCATTGCTCTATTAGAGGCTCAAGTGACTCAACCCTTGTTTGATCGAATTGGACGCAGTGTTCAATTAACTGAAGCTGGTCATGCTTTAGTGCCAAGAGCCAAGAGAATCTTGCAAGAAATAGCAGATACAAAACAATATATGAGTGATATACGGGGCACTGTCTCGGGGCCATTACGCATTGCAACAAGCCATCATGTTGGCCTACATCGCCTACCGCCTTTTTTAAAAACCTTTAGCCAGCAATATCCAGAAGTTCATTTAGAACTCACCTTTATTGATTCCGAACAAGCCATTAACGCTATTTTACAGGGCGAATTTGAACTGGCATTAATCACTCTGCCCGAGGCCATCCTTAATAACACCACTGATAACATTCAGCACCATCATTTGTGGCAAGACCCCATGGAATTTATCGTCAACAATAATCATCCTCTGAGCTTAAAGAAAAAAATAAAACTCTCAGATCTAGCAGCTTATCCTGCCATACTGCCCGATAGAAATACTTATACGACAGAACTCATCCAGCAATTATTTACCCAAGAAAAACAAATGCTAGACATATCGATGACGACGAATCATTTGGATGCCATTAAGATGATGATTTCTGTTGGCCTAGGGTGGAGCGTTCTACCAGAGACATTGATGAGCAAAAATATTACGTGCTTAAATGTAGGCGAGCTAAAGCTAACAAGGCAGCTAGGGTGCATTCACCATCGAGCGCGAACTTTATCTAATGCTGCAAGAACAATGCTTAAACATTTGCAGTAACGACGCTTAAATATGTGCCAATCAAAGCTTAACGCTCATGGTTAACGTGGGAATGGGTGGTTAACAATAAAAGGCTTTATTCGGGCACCCCTAGGGATTGCTTGTACTGTGTTGACCCGTATGGAAAGACCTCTATCAGTTACTGCGCTAAGCACTCTGTAGTTGCAATTGCCGGACTCGCGCAGAGTTGAAAGCAATGTCTAGAGGCGTCCTAAGCCCAGCAAATATTATTAAGTCCTTAGAATTTCAAAAAAGTAACTTATGGCTTTTTATTCTCACGCATTTCTTCACGCTTGTCTTCATGCCTAGCTTGGCGTTTTGCCTTGCGCGCCTCAAAATTCTGCTCAAACGTAGCTAACTGATCATCATCCATAAACTCAGATAAATCAGATAGTGATTGTTGATGATATTGATCCATTTGAATTTTTCTTTCTTCGCGATGTGTTTTCATAAACGCTTTACGCTTATCTCGATTAGCTTTCATAACAGATATGAACGCTGACTTCTGATCTGCTGTTAATTCTAATCGATTCGCTAACGTATTAATATTAGGCTCTTTATCCTTTTGGGCTATCGCAAGTCCTGATGTAGCAAACAAAAACATGAATAGAATGGTGATTATCGTATTTTTTTCTAGTCGTTTATTCATTGTGTAACCTCAACAGCATTAATAGATTGAGCAAGGACTATAAAATATAAATATGAAACAAATAATGAGAAATGAGGAAGAAATAAGAAATTCAAGTCCTAATGGCAGAAGCAATGAAGTAATTATTCAACAAAAATATAATGAGGAAAAAATAATTAGAATAATGATCATAAATGAGGGGTTTTGGGGTTTTGGGG
>CAXMPB010000085.1:0-4635 GCA_964195035.1 Cellvibrionaceae bacterium
ATATCTAGTGGTGTTTATTTTTACTGTCAATTCGACTTACTTTCTAGCTCGATACAAAACTAACTTCAAACGATTAAATCTTATTAAAATCAAATATCATTTAACCTTTCACCTCTCCTAACCTCGCATCTAATTACCTATGAATTTAACTGATCTAAAAACAAAACCAATTGAAGAACTTATTAATATTGCCAACGAGATGAATCTCGACAATATGGCACGCTCGCGCAAGCAAGATGTCATTTTTAATATCTTGAAGCGCCACGCTAAAAGTGGTGAAGATATTTATGGCGATGGCGTACTCGAAATACTTCAAGATGGTTTTGGCTTTTTGCGCTCTGCCGACTGCTCATATCTTGCAGGGCCTGACGACATTTATGTATCACCGAGTCAGATACGCCGCTTTAACTTGCGTACCGGCGACACTATTGCTGGCAAAATTCGCCCACCCAAAGAAGGTGAGCGTTATTTTGCACTACTCAAAGTTAATGAAATCAACTTTGATAAGCCTGAAAGCTCACGCAATAAAATTTTATTTGAAAACTTAACGCCTTTATTTCCTAACGAGCGCCTAAAACTAGAAGTGGGTAATGGCTCTACAGAGGATTTAACCGGTCGAATTATTGATATGATTTCACCTATCGGTAAAGGTCAGCGCGGTTTAATTGTCGCACCGCCTAAAGCCGGTAAAACAATCATGATGCAAAATATTGCGCAGGCTGTTACGCGCAATAGTCCAGACACTCACCTTATTGTTCTGCTCATTGACGAACGTCCAGAAGAAGTGACTGAAATGCAGCGCTCTGTTCGCGGTGAAGTAGTTGCCTCAACCTTTGACGAGCCACCGTCACGTCATGTACAAGTCGCCGAGATGGTTATCGAAAAAGCCAAGCGCCTAGTTGAGCACAAAAAAGATGTGATGATTCTACTTGATTCTGTAACTCGTCTTGCGCGTGCCTATAACACTGTTATTCCTTCATCGGGTAAGGTACTAACGGGTGGTGTTGATGCACATGCACTTGAGCGTCCAAAACGATTTTTTGGTGCTGCACGTAATATCGAAGAAGGTGGCAGCTTATCGATTATTGCTACGGCATTGATTGATACGGGCTCTAAAATGGACGAGGTCATTTACGAAGAATTTAAAGGTACCGGTAACCTTGAATTACACCTTGATCGTAAAATGGCAGAAAAACGTATTTATCCTGCAATCAATATACGTCGTTCAGGCACACGCCGCGAAGACTTATTGTTGAGCGAAGAAGAGCTGCAACGCGTGTGGATTATGCGTAAATTACTTAACGATATGGAAGATGTCTCTGCAACAGAATTCTTAGTCGATAAACTCAAAGCGTTTAATACTAACGATGACTTCTTCTTGTCGATGAAGCGCAAGTAAGGCATTAACCATACCGTCTAAACAATATTGGTGTCGATTGACTTCGATCGCCACCGATATTTTCTCCTCTCTTTTGTCATACATATATTCGTCTAAATAACTTCACCTCTCTTTTATTGTAATATTATTTATTTACAAATATATAACAAACTGCCGATACTCTTGCTGCGTACATTCGCTAAAAATGCATTGTGTCTATAATTTTGGCTTGTTGAATTAAACAATATACTTAATCCGCACTTCATATCATTAACAACACAATACACTGCAATGTTATGATCTTGTAATAATCATTGAAATAACGACAAACAATAAAATGAAATATAAAAACTTACGCGATTTTATTGATCAGCTGGAAGCCCAGGGCGAGTTAATACGTATTAAAACGACGGTTGATCCCAATCTTGAGATGACAGAAATTTGTGATCGCACGCTTCGCGCGCAAGGACCTGCTTTACTGTTTGAAAACCCAACGGGGCATAGTGTCCCAGTTCTGGCCAATTTGTTTGGTACACCCAAACGTGTTGCCATGGGCATGGGTAAAGATTCTGTCGAGGCCTTACGCGAAGTTGGCAAAGTACTTGCCATGTTAAAAGAGCCCGAACCGCCCAAGGGCATGAAAGACGCATGGAGTAAAATTCCGCTTTTTAAACAAGTGTTACATATGTCGCCTAAGGTCGTCAAAAAAGCCGACTGCCAACAACAGCAGTTTACGGGTGATGATATCGATCTTGCCAATTACCCCATACAAACCTGTTGGCCCGGCGACGCTGGCCCATTAGTGACCTGGCCATTAGTAGTCACCCGCGGCCCTAATAAAGAGCGACAAAACTTAGGTATTTATCGCATGCAAGTCATCGGTAAAAATCGCCTCATTATGCGTTGGTTAAGCCACCGTGGCGGTGCACTGGATTTTCGTGAATGGCAACAACAAAACCCGGGCAAACCCTACCCCGTTGCAGTTGCACTAGGCGCTGATCCCGCCACTATATTAGGTGCCGTCACACCAGTGCCGGACACCTTAAGTGAATATGCCTTTGCGGGTTTATTGCGTGGCAGTAAGACGGAAGTTGTTAAATGTATTGATAACGACTTACAAGTTCCGGCTAATGCAGAGATTGTTTTAGAAGGGTTTTTATATCCAGATGATATGGCTGACGAAGGCCCTTTTGGTGATCACACGGGCTATTACAACGAGGTTGGCAGCTTTCCGGTATTTACTGTCGAGCGTATTACACAGCGTGAAAATCCAATTTATCACTCCACTTATACCGGACGCCCGCCTGACGAGCCGGCTATTTTGGGCGTGGCATTAAATGAAGTTTTTGTGCCTATATTACAAAAGCAATTTCCTGAAATAGTCGATTTTTACCTACCGCCCGAAGGCTGCTCTTACAGAATGGCAGTTGTCACTATAAAAAAACAATACCCCGGTCATGCTAAACGCGTAATGATGGGTGTATGGTCTTTTTTACGACAGTTTATGTACACTAAATTTGTCATCGTCACCGATGATGATGTTGATGCACGCAACTGGGAAGATGTTATATGGGCAATTACGACCCGCACAGATCCTGCGCGCGATATCACAATTATTGAAAACACCCCAATCGATTACCTAGATTTTGCGTCGCCCGTCTCAGGGCTCGGTTCAAAAATGGGCTTAGATGCCACCAATAAATGGGAGGGCGAAACAACCAGAGAGTGGGGCACACCCATTGTCATGAGCGATGCAATAAAAGAAAAAATAGATGTTATTTGGGATGAGTTAGGAATTAATATTAAAGAATAGAATTATCAATCATGATATTACTAATGTGCTCGAAAATAAATCGAGCACATTATTAGAGCTTTATTTTTATAAAATCAGTTTTTAAATATCAATCTTTATAGCCAAATAACTGATAGTTAATAATTTCTTCAGCCACGCCCTCCGGCAAATACTTTTCCCAATCACCCCGACCACTGGGTAATTGCTTAAGAATCTCGCGAGAATAAATAGCCAACAGATCTTTATGACCGCAGTTAATACCCGATATGAATTTATTTTCTACTAAATGACAATATAAAAACCGCAAATGTTCAGGGACTTTTATATCATCAAAGTCGCTAATTTCTCCGTCGGCATCGAGCTCAGGATAGACAAACAAACAGGTATTATCAGGAAATAATTTTCCAAAGCCTTCTAAGATTCCGCCTTCAACGCCGCGGTAAGAATCTTCATCAAAAATTTGTTTCATGTTAATCATGCCAACCACAATGCCAATTTGTAATTTAGTGTATTGACGGAAGTAAGCTCTTAAGGAAAAATAGCGCGTGTAATCCGAAACCATTACTGTATAACCAAGCAAGTTCAATAATTGAATCCGTTGAACCATGTCTGCCTCAGGTACATTATTGTCATTACCTTTTAAATCATTCAAAGTAATTTCTGCTATTGCAATCGTATTTTTCATATCGACGTTATTTAAGGTAGAAAATGATTTTTTCGCCTGCTCAATCATATCGAGATTGAGATTAGTCACCGGCCTAAATGAACCGCGAATAGTGACTACATTTTTTTTGTAAAGCACATCAGCAGGGACGGCAACGCTGCCATCTGGAGTAAACATGATGCCGCGAGTTTTCCAGCTACGAATAAGGTGCAAGTTAATCGCACGATTATCTAAATCTTCAAAGTAGGGTCCTTGAAAATCGATCGAGTCGATCTCGATACGACCCTCTTTCAAATTATCCGTGAGCGAGTCGATCATTAATTTAGCGTTTTCGAAATAATAATACGCCGCATAAATTAGGTTAACACCTAATATACCTAGCGCTTCTTGCTGCGACTCGGCATTATCATCTCGCATACGTACATGCACCACTATATTAGATGGCTCGGCGCCGGGATACATTTGCACACGAATACCACACCAAGCGTGACATTCGTTATCGCGATTAAAACTTTTTGCCGCGACAGTTGCAGCATAGGCAAAGTAACGCGAGGACTTTGAACGACTATCGCCAACCCGATCAACGACCAAACCAAATTCTTGCTCCATCATCGAATTTACGCGTTCTTTACTTACGTAGCGCCTGTTTTCTTGCACGCCATAAATAGCGTCAGAAAATTTCATGTCATAGGCAGACATCGTTTTTGCGATAGTACCTGCCGCAGCACCTGCAAGAAAGAAGTGCCGTGCAACTTCTTGACCGGCACCTATCTCAACAATGGTTCCATATTTTTTTTCGTC
>CAXMPB010000086.1:0-10300 GCA_964195035.1 Cellvibrionaceae bacterium
ATTTATGGCGGGGCCTATTTTGCAGAAATATTTCGTGGTGGCATTCAATCCGTTGCGACAGGACAGTTCGACGCCAGTAAAGCACTGGGTCTGAAATACAGCTTTTATATGCGCCGGGTTATCTTTCCACAACTTTACCAATACATCATCCCACCTGGGACTAACATTGCACTCACCATGATTAAGGAATCTTCCCTGTTGTCGATGATCACAGTGGCAGAGCTTACTTACGCTGCACATGACGTCAATGGACGTACCTTCACGCCAATAGAGACCTTCACCACCATCGCCTTACTCTACTGGCTGATATCGACGCTATTTCTAAAAATGACGCACATATTTCAGGCTAAGTTTGGTATTGAGGATGCCCAAGATGGGCTCGCTATACGTTAATTGCCACTTGAATAATAAGAGACTAATCCATGACACAAATAACCGCAGTATCGACAGTGGCTAGCCCCAATCTCAATCAAGACGCGTTGATTGAGATTCGCAAGATGAATAAATGGTACGGCCAGTTTCAGGTATTAAAAGACATCGATTTTTCTGTTTATACCGGTGAACGAGTTGTGATTTGTGGTCCATCGGGATCCGGAAAGTCTACATTAATCCGCTGTATCAATCGTCTCGAGGTGCATCAGCAGGGCGACATTATATTTGATGGCATTGCTCTGACAGGCGAGCTAAAAAGTATCGATAAGATTCGCTCAGAAATCGGCATGTGTTTTCAACAGTTCAACTTATTTCCGCACCTGAGCGTGCTGGAAAACTTAATATTAGCGCCCATGTCGGTGCGTAACTTATCTCGCACCAAAGCCGAAGAATTAGGCTTACATTATCTTGAAAAAGTGAAGATTCAGGACCAAGCCGGTAAGTATCCCAGCCAACTTTCAGGCGGCCAGCAACAGCGGGTAGCCATTGCACGAGCCTTGTGTATGCAACCGCGAGTGATGCTCTTTGACGAACCCACATCGGCACTTGACCCCGAGATGATCTCTGAGGTTCTTGACATCATGGAAGAGCTGGCCACCGAAGGCATGACCATGATTTGCGTCACCCATGAAATGGGCTTCGCCCGTAAAGTTGCCGACAGGGTGATTTTTATGGATGCAGGACAGATTGTCGAAGAAAACGATCCTATCAATTTCTTCGATAACCCTCAAAACTCTCGCACACAAAAGTTTTTAAAACAAATCTTCGAACATTGAAATGGCTAAGGCAAAAAACATCTGTAAGGACATCTGTCACTAAGGCAATATAGTTATAACAAGATAATCACGAAAGACAGTCGCAAAAAAAGACACGGATAGTAATGAATAGCGGTAACTCACCGTATTAATACAACAAGCTGCTATTTGTTGATTGCCGCGCCTTACCTTTGATACTGCCGTCATTTACATTGTTCTTACAGACGTTTTTTAAAGCGCTCGTTTATTTAATAGACTCAACTTTTCTTTCATAGTACTTGTTAATAAGTACACCAACACTAATTGCAAGCAGCGAAGAAAACAGTAGGCCAATTTTATAGGGCCAGTGCATGGTGATAACGCTGCTTACAACCGCAACCAATGCACAACAAATATGGCTTTTTGTTTTTAAAAAAGGCACAACGATTGCAATAAAGGCTAACACCATTGCGATATCCAAACCCCAACTGGTCACGCTCGGTATATATTGTCCGAGTAGCATGCCTATATAGGTAAACAATACCCAGTTGAGGTACATGGCAATGGCAGACCCCCAATAATAATGATGCAATTGCTTATCGCTTGGTTTGTCTTGGTCGATAAAACGACTCGCCACCGAGAAGCTCTCGTCAGTCATCCAAAAACCCATAGGAATACGCTGCCACTTAGGCAGTGATTTTATGTTTGGCATAAAGCGAATTGAGTACAGTATATGCCGAAGATTAACCACAAACACCGTTGCAATAATAATGAGCACCGGCGCACTTGCACCCACTAAGGTCACCGCAACAAACTGTGAGGCACCTGCAAAGACAAACATAGACATGCTAAGAGCTGCAACAAAAGACATCCCATTATTAAGCGCTAGCGCACCATATAAAATAGCAAAGGGAGTGGCTGCAACAATAAGCGGAAAGGTGTCAAGGGCACCGCGCGCAAAAAGTCCTTTTGTCGATTGCTTATCAAGATCAACATCGGGGCCTTTATGCATGCTCATGTATTAAGAGTCATTTATCGAGAACTTTTAACTTTTGTCATCTGACAATGATCGCTTAACAAGAATGGTAAATGCGTAATCATAAGGATTGGTTTTTAAGACAGAGTCCGCAGCTTTAAATTCTTCGCGAGCAATCTCTTGCCATTTAGCCTCGTCGACTTTTGGAAAGAAAGCATCGCCCTCGCAGTCTGTATCGACGCGCGTTACATATAATTTATCGGCATGATCTAAGGATGTTTTGTAAAGCTCGGCGCCGCCAATTAGCATAACTTCATCAACACCATCGATAGTGGCTTGCGCTTGTGCAAGTTTGTTAGCTGCTTCGATTGAATGCACAACACGAACACCTTCAAACTGCCAATCTTGTTGGCGCGTCACCACAATATTAAGACGCCCAGGCAAAGGCCTACCAATTGACTCAAACGTTTTTCGGCCCATGATCATAGGTTTACCCATGGTCATGCGTTTAAAATATTTTAGGTCTTCGGGTAGATGCCACAGCAATTGGTTGTTTTTTCCTATTGCTCGATTATTTGCCATTGCAACAATAATAGAAAGTGATGCCATATTTATTCTCTAGAAGAGCCTCTAATAATTATTACAAACGTTAAAACTACACTTATCATCCAAAACTCAATCAACCATTTAACCATTCAGCTTTATACTGAAATAGGTGCTTTTATTGTTGGGTAGGCATCGTAATTGACTACTTCAAAATCTTCAAAGTTATAATCATAAATTGATGCGGGTCTACGTTTAATAATAAGTTCAGGTAATTTTTTAGGTGTACGTGTTAGCTGCTCTTTTACTTGGTCTATATGGTTTGAATAGATATGCGAGTCACCGGTGCTAATAACAATTTCGCCAAGGTCTAAATCACATTGCTGCGCTAACATATGTACCAGTAAGGCAAGACTTGCTGTGTTGTAAGGCAGGCCTAAAAAAGAATCTGAACTACGAATATATAATTGCGCTGATAATTTATTATTCGCCACATAAAATTGATACAACAAATGACAAGGTGGCAGTGCCATTCGTCCTTGCTTTACGTTTTCTTGTGGTGACAATGTCTCGTCGGGTAAATATTCGACATTCCAACCATGAAATAAAATACGTCGGCTATTTGGGTTTTCTTTTAGGCACTTAATCACATAATTTATTTGATTAACGCTGCCGCCGTCTTTTGTTGGCCAAGCCGTCCATTGGTGTCCATACAGTGGGCCAAGGTCGCCGTTATCGTCGGCCCACTCATCCCAAATTTTCACGCCGTTTTCTTTAAGCCATGCCGTATTCGTATCACCCTTTAAAAACCAAATAAGTTCATTGGCGATACTTTTAAAATGTAGTTTTTTGGTAGTGAGTAACGGAAAGCCATCGGCTAAATCGTGACGAAACTGACGCGCAAAAACCGACACCGTACCCGTACCTGTTCGGTCACCTTTTTGCACACCTTCGTTTAAAATATTATCGAGCAATTCTAAATACTGTTTCATTGACTTGCCTATTTGGTTTTAATTCTATTTTTTGTTTTTAGCTTTGGCTTTTTTATGTTTTTTTGATGTACTAGCATTCTCATCTAATTTTGCTTGCGATACGCTCGCCACACCAAAACCCTTAGTATATGCCCAGATAAAAATACCTAAACCACCAATAATTAGAGGGATTGTTAATAGCTGCCCACGTGTCATCCAACCAAAAATTAATTCTGGAATATGTGCATCGGGGGCGCGTACAAACTCGACGGCAAAACGGAATACTCCGTAACAAATTAAAAACAAAGCACTCACGGCAAGACGTGGGCGCGGCTTTTGAGAAAACCAATAAAGAATAAGAAACAGCACAAAGCCTTCTAAAAAAGCTTGATACAATTGCGACGGATGACGCACCAAGGCGCCGGGGTCTCTCGGAAAAATCATCCCCCACGCCACATCGGTCTCTCGGCCCCATAGCTCTTGCCCTATAAAATTACCAATGCGGCCAAAACCTAAACCCGCAGGCACCAGCACAGCGGTAAAATCCATCATCTCTGGAAACTTAACGCCAATCTTTCGGCCATAAATCATCATAGCGACAAGCACACCCAACAAGCCACCATGAAAAGACATGCCACCTTCCCAGACTCTAAACAACCATAAAGGATCTTCAAGCCATGTTCCAAAATTATAAAACATGACGTAACCAAAGCGACCGCCAAGCACAACACCGAGAGCGCCATAAACGATTAGATCTTCGACCTGTTTTATTGTTAGCGAAGAATCCACGCGCTTTGAGCGATGCATTGCCAAAACCCAGGCGGATGCAAAGGCAAATAAATACATAATGCCGTACCAATGAACACTAATAGGGCCAATAGCGACGGCAACAGGGTCTATATCTGGGTGATTCAGCATAGGTGGGCTCTTTGGTTTATTAGTATAGCTTTATTGAAAATTGGTCTTTTATAAGCCACTAGACAATCTAAAAATGGACACATCATAGCACCTCACTTGTACGGGCTAAACCTCTTCTGCATACTGTTGATTAACAATGACTCTATACTGACATTCGTACTCAATATGTGCCTTATTTTATTTGCATACCAACCTAACACGACTATGCCACTGGTATTAGGTGCCAACCGCGACGAGTATTTTGCGAGGCCCACACTGGCGGCAAACTATTGGGAGGATCATCCAATGCTATTAGCGGGCCGAGATGAACTTGCTGGCGGCACATGGATTGGCATCACCAAAACGGGGCGCTTTGCGGCCCTAACTAATATCAGAGAGCCAAACACCAGCGTAACTAAAGTTAGCGACCCCAGCCTTGAGACTGATCGCCTAAAATCGAGAGGCGATTTAACAAGATTATTTTTAGCAGGCACACAAAGCTGTGAAGATTATCTAATGAGTGTTATCGATGAACAACACTCCCATCAGAAGAGCCGTCAAAAGAACAATCACAAAAGCTATCTACCTATTTATGCGGGCTTTAATTTACTGGTTGGCGAATTTACCGGCGAACAGCAGTCTCTTTGTTATTTAAATAATCGCGAGGAAGGCTTTCAAACATTAACCGCCGGTAGTTATGGGCTAAGCAATCATCGGCTTAATACCCCTTGGCCAAAAGTATGCAATGGCAAACAAGCACTTGAGAAAACACTCGCTAAAAAATCTGAATCTATAAGCTCGGCTAACCACGAGTCTATAAGAAGAGTACTTGAGAACCCAGCATTAGCGGCTGACAAAGATTTACCGAAAACAGGCTTAAGCTATGAGAAAGAAAAAGCACTGTCGGCAAGCTTTATAAAAACTCCACTCTATGGCACAAGAACATCGACAGTTATTACCATAAAAAATGAGCAGGCAGAATTTAGTGAAAAGAATTACTCACCCAATGCTTATGAAAAAAATAGCTCTAAGAGCTTTATGATGTCCTTTAGTTAAAACTTTTATTAGATTGTTACTGACTCTTAATAACAGTTTTAGCTACATCAGTAACGATTTAGGACGAGAAGTAAAACCAAATTCTATTAACGCCTTATCAACACAGTCACTGACGGCTTGTGCATCGTGAAGCAATAGCACCTTCTCTAAAAGCGCCTCTGCCTGCACTAATGAAATTGTACGAATAATCGATTTGATTTTTGGCAAGTTGGTTGAATTCATTGAAAGCACATCAAACCCCATTGCCATTAGCAATATTGCCGAGCCCGGCTGACCTGCCATCTCACCGCATATACTGACGGGAGTATCTTGGCTATGAGCTGAGGTGACGACAATCTTTAAAGCTTGCAGCACAGCCGGATGATATGAATTAAATAAGCCCGCGACTTGCGCATTATTACGATCGACGGCTAATAAGTATTGCGTTAAGTCGTTACTGCCTACCGATAAGAAATCTGATCGTGCTGCAATTTCTCGCGCTTGATAAACAGCTGCCGGCACTTCGATCATCACACCAACAAGCGGCATTTCTATCGACAAACCCTCTTCGAGTAACTCCTTAAAGCCGCGACGAATAAGTTGTTGGGCTTCTTCTAATTCAGGAATCGTGGATACCATCGGTAACATAATACGCAGATTATCGAGCCCTTCCGATGCTCGCATCATCGCTCGCACCTGCGCTAAAAATATTTCGGGATGGTCGAGAGTGACTCGAATGCCTCGCCAGCCTAAAAAAGGATTCGCCTCTTTAATAGGGAAATAACTCAAGGGTTTATCGCCACCAATATCAAGCGTGCGCATGGTCACTGCATGTGGCGCAAATGCCGCTAACTGCTCACGATAAATATTACATTGCTCGGTTTCTGTGGGAAAGCTATCGCGCAACAAAAAAGGAACTTCAGTTCTGTACAAACCAACACCTTCTGCGCCGCGCTGAATAGAGCGTGTGACATCGGCCATTAAGCCCGTATTTACCCAAAGTGGCACACGATGTTTATCGAGTGTCTCGCAAGGTAAATCGCGTAAAGATTCATAGCCCTTAACAATCGCTTCATCTTCACGCAACAGTGCTTCAAATTCGGCGATAACAACGTCGTTAGGGTTTACATAAACGTTGCCACGGTAGCCATCGACAATTAACAGGCTGCCCTCAAACTGTGTAAAGGGTAAATCATTGGCGCCCATAACGGTGGGAATACCCATAGTTTTGGCAAGAATCGCCATATGCGAGTTTGCCGACCCTTTAACAGAAACTAAGCCCACCAATTTATCGCGAGGAATTTCTCCTAAGACCGATGCCGTTAATTCATCACCAATTAAAATAGTATTGTCGGGATAGATGCGCTCACGCTCGACAGATTGCTGTAAATAGCTCAAGACTCTGCGCCCAAGATCGCGCATGTCGGCAGAGCGCTCGCGTAAATATGGGTCGTGCATACTAGAAAATGTTTGTGCATGTTTAAGAATGACTTGGCTCCACGCATAAGGTGCAGCAATCGATTTTTGAATGATTACTTTAACCTCACGAATCATCGAGGTATCGTCGAGCATCGCTGAATACACATCAAATAATGCATGCTCTTTGGTGGTTAGGCGGTCTTGTAGCTTTTTGCCTAGAGCCTTAATTTCTTTACGTGTGACCTTGAGCGCTTCATGAAATATACGAATTTCCCTATCGACATCTTTAATACGCTGAAAAGGCACACTGGTTAAATCGGCGGTAGGTGAATAGACAACAGCTTGACCAATTGCGATACCGAAAACAGCGGGCATCCCTATAAAGCTAGCATCAGAAGATCCTTCTGTATGCTGCTCAAGATCACCGGTTGCCTTTGCGTGAGCAATAATACCGGCTAACTGTGCCGATAAGGTTAACAGCAGTGCCTCTTCACTCTCATCAAAACGGCGACGACGTTTTTGCTGTATCGCCAAAACGCCCAACACTTGTCGTTGATGAATAATAGGTACACCCAAAAAGGAAGCAAAACGCTCCTCGCCTGTTTCGGGAAAATATAAATAGCGCGAATGCGCCTCGGCGTTTTCTAGATTAATGGCTTCGCCACGCTTAGCAACATAACCCACTAAGCCCTGATTTTGAGTCATGCTGACATGCCCAATCGCATCGCTATTGAGGCCCTTAGTCGCACGCAGTACAAAGCTTTCATTATCGTCGCGTAAATATAGCGAACACACTTTAACCGACATCGCCTTGCAGACACGCAACACAACTAAATCCATTGCCTCTTGTAGGCTATGGGCGGCGTTGACCTCTTGGGTAATATTATGAAAGATTTCTAGCATAATTATTGTCGATCATCATTAGTTGACGGACACCGATAGATGGCTCTTTGGTCAATATCCTTTAGTTACGCTTTAGCACTTTTCAAATTTTCGTTCGATTTGAGCATGCGCTGGCGATAGTATTTTTAGCGCACGGCAATAAACATCGCGTTTAAAGCTGACCACTTGATCGAGCGGGTACCAATAACTTACCCAACGCCAATGATCAAATTCAACTTCATCAAAACTATCGAGCCGAACTGCCCGATCATCGCTGAGCAGCTTTAATAAGAACCATTTTTGTTTTTGCCCTATACACAGCGGCACTTGCTTTTCACGAACAAAATTGCGCGGCAATTTATATTTTAACCAGCCTTTTGTCGAGTCGATAATTTCAACATCTTCTGGTTTTAATCCAACCTCTTCGTATAATTCACGGTAAAGGGCTTGCTCTGCTGTTTCACCATCATTAATACCACCCTGAGGAAACTGCCAAGCATCCATTCCGCCAATGCGACGAGCCCATAACACCTGACCTCTTGCATTGCTTAATATGATGCCGACATTCGCTCTAAAACCATCCGCATCAATCACTTTAAATCTCCAAAGACTAGCTTTATTCGTTAATGCCATTATATTGCCACAACTCTACCATAGAAATTTTAATATTTAGCACGATAGCGATAATTTGTTAGTTAAAACAAGCGATTATCGGTAAAACTATGGCATTATTAACGCCCTAATCAGCTGCCATAATATTAAAGGATACCAACGTGAAATTAGTAATTTTTGATCTGGACAACACCCTTATCGCCGGTGATAGCGACCACGCCTGGGGAGAGTTTTTGATCTCAAAAAAAATGGTAGACCCTATTGAGCATGCACAACAAAACGATCATTTTTATCTGCAATATCAACAACAAACGCTAAACATTCATGAATATCAGGCATTTGTTCTAGCACCACTGATAAAGCTGGCCCATCAGACCAAACAAGCCCTACACGATGAGTTTATGCAAACTGTGATTGCCGATCTACGCCTAGAAAAATCTGACAAACTCATTAAAAAGCACCAAGACGCAGGCGATAAACTCATTATTATTACCGCCACCAATAGCTTTATTGCTGCACCCATCGGCAAATGGTTAGGTATTGATATCGTCATCGCGACGGATCCTGAAATTATCGATGGCCAATTTACCGGCAAGCTGAGCGGTACACCTTGTTTTCAAGAAGGTAAAATCACTCGACTCAATGAATGGCTAACAGAACAAAAGCAAAAAACGACAGAGATAACCTTTTATAGCGACTCTATTAATGACTTGCCACTGCTTAAGCATGCAGATCATCCTGTGGCAGTTGACCCAGACGATTTATTGCGAAGCCATGCTATTGCTCAAAACTGGCCGATTATTAGTCTTCGAGATTGATTAACAGCAACCAAACCTTACTTTTTAAAAGATTCCATCGATGTAAATTGTTGGTATTAAAAGTTCAATCTAAACTGGCAAAGCACTAAAAATTGGACACAAAACAGTTATTGTTCTGCGTTATTATTAATTATTACTTTTGGCGACTGCTTTATGCATAAAATTCTGCACACGTTCAAATCAATCGCGACAGTAATTCTTATTGTAGTCGCGTGTATCGCCTGCGATCATAAACTTAACGCGACAAAAAGCACGAAAGAACGACAAGCAGGTGCAATTGATCTATCGCCGCCTTTAATGTTAAAGGTAGACGATGCTAGCGCAAGTAATATAGCTGACAAGCTTTGGCAAAAATCGCAACAACATTTAAATATAACCCATGCTAAAGCCGTCGATTTACAAGAGGCTATCAAAAATTTATTAGCGATGCCCGATAAAGAATCTTTAACTTTAGCGCAACAACAATGGCGGTTGACGATGGCAGCTTATCAACAACTATCACCGTTATTATATCTAGAAAATAAAAACCTTGGTCACAAAGAAATTGACAAGATAGAAACCGAGCTTAAAAAATCTGAATATATAAAAGATAGTGGTGAAAAAAATGCTCATCAGGAAAACACCAACAGCTTTATGGGTATAAACCAATGGCGCAAAAAAATTGCCGCATGGCCAATACAACCTGGCTACTTAGATAGTTTTGGCCCGCATATACATAGTGGCATTGTTAACGATATTACCTTGTCGATAGACTCATATACGCTGCGCAGCCAACATTTAATGACCAACAGTGAAGAAGCAACACTAGGTTTATATGCCATTGAGTATTTATTATTTGGGGACAAAGAATATAAAAACAAAAAAAACACGAACTTCAAACGCTTTTTAAAGGTAGCCGAATTACCTAAGCCACTCGCACAAGCAGGCTTAACTATCAACGAGCTACCAAACAATCGTCGGCGTGCGCTTATCGAATTACAA
>CAXMPB010000087.1:0-2412 GCA_964195035.1 Cellvibrionaceae bacterium
TCGGCACCAACTATCGGTAATTTGCGACCGCGCCATCGACCGCCAATGATTCGTAGCTGTCCCTTGCCTGGGTCTCGATCCCTCGGTGTAGATTGAGCCTGTGGTTTGCGATGTTGTTTTGGCAAAACAAGTCCTTTGAGTTAGCTTTGGTTAAGACAAGAAATCGGAGTGATGGTAGAATAACGCTTTATGTTAGCAGGATCGAGAGCTCTCCCTCACATTCATTAACTTAAGCATCGCGGTCGTAGGTATCATAGTGTTGTGATGTTATGTCTCAATGTGTCTGTTTTTGGCATGCTTCGCTAGGCGATAGGTCTATTAGTTAATATTGTTTTTGCCAAGTATAAGGCTGTTTTATGTTTTTTAAGCGTTTTAAATCAAGTAAGCCCAAAACTCTCGAGCCGGTCTCTGATCTAAAAGTCAATGAGTCTGAGGTTTCCGAGGCTTTGGTTTCCGAGGCTACGGCGTCTGAGCCTATGGAGAAGACAGAATCGATTAGTTTGTTTCAAAGGTTCAAGCGTGGACTTTCGCGGACTAGTAATCAATTAGCCGAGGGCATTGGTGGTCTTGTTCTGGGTAAAAAAGAAATTGACGATGAACTGCTTGAAGACATAGAAGCTCAGTTGCTAAGTGCCGACGTAGGGATTGATGCGACGACTAAAATCATCGACCAGTTAACCGAGAGCTTAAAGCGTAAAGAGCTTGCCGATGGCGACGCCTTGTATGCGGCGCTACAAGAACAATTGCGAGACTTATTAACGCCTATTGAAAAGCCTCTGTGTACAATCGCTAAAAATCAGCCTTTTGTGATTTTAGTGGTCGGCGTTAATGGGGTTGGTAAAACGACAACTATTGGTAAGTTAGCAAAGCGTTTTCAAAATGAAGGCAAGCAGGTCATGTTGGCAGCTGGCGATACTTTTCGTGCGGCAGCGGTCGAGCAGCTGGAAGTTTGGGGTGAGCGTAATCAAGTGCAAGTTGTTGCTCAACATACAGGTGCAGATAGCGCTTCTGTTATTTACGATGCGGTACAGTCTGCTCAGGCAAAAAAAATCGACGTATTAATTGCAGATACAGCGGGCCGCTTACACAATAAAAATCATTTGATGGATGAGCTTGCTAAGGTGAAGCGGGTTATGGCTAAGCTAGATGCTGCCGCTCCTCATGAAGTGTTACTCGTGTTGGATGCGGGTACAGGACAAAACGCACTCAATCAGACGCAACAATTTATCGATGCAGCCGGCGTGACGGGCCTCGTATTAACTAAACTAGACGGTACCGCCAAGGGCGGCGTTATTTTTGCGCTAAGTGAACGCTTTGGTTTGCCCGTAAGATTTATTGGTGTGGGTGAAGGTATTGATGATCTACAGCCGTTTTCTGCCTCAATATTTGTCGACGCTCTGTTTAATGTGAATCCTGATCAGTAACGCTGATCCCTTGGTAGCAACTATTTAGTATCAGCTAAAATTATTAGCCGCATACGAGTAACCACTTATTATCAACCCTGTATTTATTCTATGATTCATTTTGACAATATTAGTAAACGCTACGGAGAGGGGCACGATGCACTACTCAATGTAAATTTTGAGTTAGATGCCGGACAAATGGCATTCTTAACCGGTCACTCAGGTGCAGGCAAAAGTACCTTGTTAAAATTAATCATGTTAATCGATCGCCCGACACGGGGTAAAGTATCGATTGGCGGTAAAAATTTAGCACAAATTAGTGCTTCACAAATTCCGTATTTGCGCCGTCAGATAGGCGTTGTTTTTCAAAATCATCAATTGTTATTTGATCGCTCTGTTTTTGATAATGTTGCCCTACCTTTACAAATCTCTGGCATGCCACTTAAAGAGCAGGGGCGACGCGTCCGTGCAGCTTTGGATAAGGTGGGTTTGTTGAAGAAAGAAAAGAATATGCCGCTAGCGCTTTCAGGTGGCGAGCAACAGCGCGTAGGCATTGCGCGAGCAGTTGTTAATAAGCCGGCTATTTTATTGGCTGATGAGCCAACGGGAAACCTTGATCCAGAGCTGTCGTCAGAAATTATGCAATTATTCCAAGATTTTAAACGCGTTGGCGTCTCTGTATTAATTGCCACTCACGATATTGCATTGATAAACTCAATGACATGCCCAATTTTGGAGTTATCTGAGGGTAGGCTTGTGCGCAATGAAATTGAAAGTAGCCTTGGTAATGCGAGGGAACCTTATTAATGGCTAAGCGCGCATCAACAAAGTCAGCGACTGCAGGAACCCCCGGTAAAACGCCAGCTAAAAAGGCATCGGGGGCAAAAGTATCCAAAGTCTCGAGTGCGAATTTACTGCAAGCATGGTGGGGACATCATAAAAGCTCTTGCCGAGATAGCTTATATCGTTTGTTGCGCACGCCTGTGCAAACACTGTTTACATGCCTAGT
>CAXMPB010000088.1:0-3578 GCA_964195035.1 Cellvibrionaceae bacterium
ATAAGGATATTTGATCAAAACAGGACGAATAGCGACAAGGTAATTCAGAATATAATGGCCTAACGGAGCTAATGCTCAGTTTTGATTGGACTGAAAACCATGTTCAAACTATGTATACCAACTTATACGCTATTGATTTTCATTCACCCCTTCTTGTTAAAATCATGTCATTAATTTACGACCTCAATGCTATAAACATACTATTTAGTGGCTATTCGCTAATAGTAATATCATTAAGATTTTACTACGAACGGCCGAATCAGCCAGCCAAGCTGCTGCAACGAATGCAGTCTTATCGTAATGAGGCATTGAGCTTAAAGCCCTCACAACTTAACTTAAGATATAAATTCAATTATGCCCTCGAAAGATAGAAACGTCCGCGCCTTACCTACGTTTATGTGGGCAAGACTTAATCGCTGCAGAATGTGCTTAGTAAAAGTGGCAAGCTTGATACCGATCTTCTAGTGATCTGGACTAATTCTGCGAAATCTTAGGACTTTAAGTGGCTTTGGCAGCAGCTCCAGCCATTTTTTGCATTTATGAAATTAAGCCCGCTCTTTCTGATCGTTAAGTAATAAAAGTTAATGTTTGAAACCTCATATCAGAAAATCTTATCTTGATATGCGCTTCACACAAGGCAATAGATTCAGCAAGTGCTGTAAATACCATCAAACTCCCTCTATAATCACAATTAATTATTGCCATACTAATCCATTACGCGATTAATGACGTTATTGGTAACTCATTTAAACCATCGTAGGCGCAAAGCCACCACAATAGATAATATGACAGAATCAGCAACACACAAAAAATTGTATATTAAGACTCATGGCTGCCAGATGAATGAATATGATTCATCGCGCATAAAAGACTTACTCGGTGAATCACATAATATGATCACCACCGACGATCCCGAAGAAGCCGATGTCCTATTAGTAAATACTTGCTCTATTCGCGAGAAAGCCCAAGAGAAATTATTTCATCAGCTTGGCCGCTGGAAAAAGCTAAAGAATAAGAACCCCAATCTTATTATTGGCGTGGGCGGCTGTGTTGCTAGCCAAGAGGGTGCAGCAATTGCTGAACGCGCACCATTTGTCGACCTTATTTTTGGCCCACAAACACTTCATCGCCTACCGGAAATGATGGAGACGCCAAAAAATAACGGGGCTGTTATAGTAGATATTAGTTTTCCTGAGATTGAAAAGTTCGATAACCTGCCGCAGCCAGAGGCCGATGGCGCCTCAGCCTTTGTCTCTATTATGGAGGGCTGCTCTAAATACTGTAGCTTTTGTGTCGTGCCTTATACCCGTGGCGAAGAAGTGAGTCGACCGGTTGCAGATGTATTAGCCGAGATTGCACATCTTGCCAGTCAAGACGTCCGCGAGGTTAATTTACTAGGGCAAAATGTAAATGCCTATCGCGCCGACGCAGATGACGGTCAAACAGTTGATTTAGCAGAATTAATTACCTATGTAGCGGCAATTGACGGCATTGATCGCGTGCGCTATACCACCTCGCATCCCGTCGAGTTCTCTGACAGTCTAATTGATGTTTATGCAGACGTACCCGAACTTGTTAGCCATATTCACTTGCCCGTACAAAGTGGTTCAGATCGTATTTTAATGGCGATGAAGCGCGGTCATACGGTTCTGGAATACAAATCAAAATTACGCCGCCTGAAAAAAATACGCCCAGACATTAGCTTCTCATCTGACTTCATTATTGGTTTTCCGGGCGAGACCGACAAAGACTTCGAAAACACCATGAATTTGATTCAAGAGATGGATTTCGATATGTCCTTTAGCTTCATTTATAGCGCAAGGCCAGGCACGCCAGCAGCTGACTTGCCCGACGCGACACCAGAGAGCATTAAAAAACAGCGCCTTAAAATTTTACAAGATAGAATCACTCAGCAGTCTCAAGCAATTGGTCGACGCATGGTCGGAAATACCGAACGCGTCCTTGTTTCAGGTTACTCTAAAAAAGATCCGGGACAATTATCTGGTCGTACAGAGAACAATCGCGTCGTAAATTTTCGTTGCGATAATGTTGAACTCATTGGCAAGTTTGCTGATATTTTAATTGGAGAAGCGCTACCTAATTCTCTAAGAGGCGAATTGATATCGAGCGAGCTTACCAATTAAACAATAGTTGTTCGCCAGATAACTGCACTACTTAATACTACACAAAACACTAGAGGATAAAATAATCGCATTGACTACTAATTCAAAAGAGCTTGCAGGCGCGCCTAAAGAATATCAATTAAAGCTTCACATCAAATCTCTCTCTATTAAAGAGCTTGCTAACCTTTGTGGCCAATTTCAATCGCATCTTCAACAAATTGAGCAACGTTTACAGGTAGGCATTTCAAACCGTGGCAACGACTTTTTGATCAGCGGCAAACAATTGTTTGTAGAAGCTGCAGGCAATATTTTGCAAGTACTCAGTAATGAAATAAATGATGGCGATGACGTATTACCTGATGATGTGCATTTATTAATTCAGCAATATCATCCCGACAATCAACAAAGTAATGATTCTTTAGAAGAGTCGGTCGACAACACCAATAAAAAAATTGATCCACTGCTTACATTGCGCACCAAAAAAGGCACAGTCAAACCTCGCGGTCAAAATCAGCAGTGTTATGTGCGCGCTGTACTCTCTAATGATATTAATTTTGGCATTGGGCCTGCTGGCACGGGCAAAACTTATTTAGCGGTAGCTTGTGCCGTACAAGCGATTTTAAATGACGAGATAGAACGTATTTTATTAGTCAGGCCCGCTGTTGAAGCTGGTGAAAAGCTAGGGTTCTTACCTGGCGATCTATCTCAAAAAGTCGATCCATATCTACGACCACTCTACGATGCACTCTATGAAATGCTTGGCATTGAAACCGTTGATAAATTAATTGAGCGCAACGTCATAGAAGTCGCACCATTAGCTTATATGCGCGGGCGCACCTTAAATAATGCCTTTGTTATTTTGGATGAAAGTCAAAATACTACTCGCGAACAAATGAAAATGTTTTTAACGCGTATTGGTTTTGGCACAACTGCCGTGATTAATGGCGATCCGACTCAAATTGATTTGCCTCGAGGACAGCCCTCAGGTCTCAAGCATGCTGCTGAGGTACTTCACGGCGTAGAAGGTATTAGCTTTACGCATTTCACCTCAACAGATGTAGTCCGTCATCCTCTAGTACAAAAAATTGTCGATGCCTACGAAAGGGCTGAGGCATGAATACGGGCGAACTAACGGAACCTCAAGTAGAGTTACAAAATGCCTCGGATTCCGCATCTATACCTTGCCAACAAGATTTTTTAAACTGGGTCACGATTGCCAGCAGCAATAAAAAGCCTAACTCTGAGGTTAGTATCCGTATCGTCGATAAGATAGAGAGCCAGTCGCTCAACAAACAATATAGAGGTTTAGACAAGCCCACTAACGTTTTGTCTTTTCCTGCCGAATTTCCAGAGGGTGTCGACATTCCTTTTTTAGGCGACCTCGTCATTTGTGCACCCATTGTCGAGGCAGAAGCCCGCGCACAAAATAAATCAATAGCGGCCCACTGGGCACAT
>CAXMPB010000089.1:0-3973 GCA_964195035.1 Cellvibrionaceae bacterium
CCCAAGAGACTTTGTAGGACTGGAATAACTGCGGCAAAAACGATACTTATTATTAACACCGCGACAATAAGCTCGATTAAGGTGAACCCGTTAAGCTTTTAAATTTGCGGCTCAGCTGTATTTTGAATACATATATAAGATTATTTTTTCATATAGTAAGTATGACTCTAGACAACAAACTCACTTATTGCCAGATTTCTGGTTGGATTTAGAGATTAAAACACGGAGGAATGTGATTAGTGTTAAGTAAGTCACGTTTAAACAGCGACGGGGGGCTTCAACTGTTGTTTTAGATTTATTGACGACGTAACTCTTTAGGTAATGAAAAGCTGATATTTTCAGGCTCTCCATGGTTTTCTTGAGGGATCTCTGCTCCAAAGAATCTTAGCTTATCGATAACGTCTTTTACTAGTATCTCGGGGGCAGAAGCGCCCGCAGTGACGCCAATGACGTGTTTGCCTTCGAGCCATTGGGCTTTTACATCAGCGGCATTATCGACTAAATAGGCCTGCGCGCCACAGCGCTCGGCTAGTTCACGCAAGCGGTTAGAATTAGAGCTATTTGGCGAACCCACCACTAAGACTAAATCGCACTCTAACGCTAGCTGTTTAACAGCATCTTGGCGATTTTGCGTGGCATAACAAATATCGTCTGTTTTAGGACCTTGTATTTTTGGAAATCGCGCACGTAAAGCCGCAATTACCTTGGCAGTATCATCCATCGATAAGGTTGTTTGAGTTACATAAAACAATGCCTCGGGATTTTCTACCTGTAAAACAGCAACATCCGCCTCGCTCTCTACTAGATAGATATGACCGCCCGTATCAGCATTGTACTGCCCCATTGTACCTTCCACCTCGGGGTGGCCTGCGTGTCCAATAAGAATGCACTCTGTAGCGCTACGACTATAACGAGTGACCTCGAGGTGAACTTTTGTTACTAAGGGGCAGGTTGCATCAAAGACTTTTAGCTCGCGATCGCTCGCATTTTTTTTAACGGCTTTAGAGACACCATGCGCGCTAAAAATAACAATTTTATCGTCGGGCACTTCGTGTAACTCATCGACAAAGATAGCGCCACGCTCGCGCAGGCTATCAACCACAAATTTGTTATGCACCACTTCATGACGCACATAAATGGGTGGACCATAAATATCAAGCGCACGATTAACAATATCGATCGCGCGATCAACACCGGCACAAAAACCTCGTGGATTAGCTAATTTGATTTGTGCGCCCATGGATGTTCCTAATATGTGTTTTACGAAATCAATCTTTTACATTTGAAATCTTGATAGATGTAAAGTCAATGTAACTAACATTAAGCCACCTTAACTAATCTTACTTAATGCTTAACTGACGGATCTACCGAAAGAATCTCAACCTCGAAATCTATCTCTTTACCTGCCAAAGGATGATTAAAATCAACGGTCACCTTACCTTCGTCAAAGCCTGACACCACACCGGGCAATTCTGCATTCTGTGCATCGGCAAAGGACAACATCAAGCCCTCTTCAAGCTCGAGATCATCATCAAACTGATCGCGTTTAAAGGTTTGAATATTGCTAGGATTTGCCTGCCCAAAGCCGTCCTCAGGACTAATGGTAAACACCTCTCGAACACCTGCTGGCAAACCTAAAATAGCTTTTTCGAAACCTTCTAACAAGTTACCGTCGCCAATGACAAACTGAGCTGGCTCTTGATCAAAGTTTGAATCTACAACATGTCCATTTTTTAGCGTAAGCGAAAAATGCAAGGTGACTTGTGTACCTTCACCAATTACTAATGCAGTCATTATTTTTCTCTTCTCTCAACTTCGTTATTTTAAAATTTTTACTAGCTTTTTTTTGCTTGCCAGCGTTACTTAAGCTTGTCTTTGGTTCATTTTTTTTTTGAACTTTCTTGTTTTTGGCTAAAGAAAGTATCGACCAACAATAGTGTAACCCCTAATAAAATAGACGCATCAGCGATATTAAAGGCTGGCCAATGACAGGTTTGCAAATCTAGCCGCGCATAAAAAAATGGTAGGCACGACTGAGTAGTTGGATAAAACCAATCAATAAAATCAACGACATAACCCAGCAACACTCGGTCGTAAAGATTGCCAAGAGCACCACCTAAAACAAAAGCCAAACCAAACAGCTCTACTTTTTTTGTACGCTCAAGGCGAATGATCCAGACCACCAATATAATACTAATAATAAAAGCCACAATCGTAAAAAACCAACGTTGCCAACCACCCGCATCATTTAAAAAACTAAAGGCAGCACCATAGTTATACAACAACGTAAAATTAAAAAATGGCAAAAACTCATTGGGCTCTGAATAGTCTAGACCCGCTGCAGCCCAGCTTTTTGATATTTGATCTAGCACAAATATAATTGCTGCCGCCAACAGATAGGGGCTTTTTTGTTTAACGTTAACTCGCGTCATAAAAGTCATCATTGTCTACATTAAAGAGTCAAAATTAAGCGGCCAGCGCTAACGTATCAGTGTTAGGCAAAGTTCCTGACCTCGCCGCCACCATCAACGTTTTCAACACAGCGTCCGCATAACTCTGGGTGTGCATCGACACTACCCACATCAGCACACTGATGCCAGCAACGCACACATTTAGCATCTTCATTGGGTTCAACTAACACCATTAAACCTTCTACCTCGGTCTCAACTGCATTTACAGGGGCATCACCTTCAACAATAACCGCATTCGAGGTAATTAGCACAAAACGCAACTCATCTCCTAAGCGGTTTATTTGACTAGCCAACTGACCCTTACAATAAAGCGAGACCGATGCCGATAACGCTTTACCAATAACACCTTCGTTACGCTTTGTCTCAATGACTTTATTAACCGCATCTTTAACATCGGCAATCAACTGCCAATAACTTGCATCTAAGCCTTCCTTTGACTCATTGCTCAGCTTTGCGATTTGAGGAAATTGATACCATTGCGACGCAAATACCGTCTTCTCACGATTTTCAACGTGAGGCAATGCATCCCAAAGCTCATCGGCAGTATAACTTAAGATCGGTGTTATCCAGCGCGTGAAGGCCTCGGCAATATGATATAGGGCAGTTTGCGCAGAGCGACGAGCAATACCGTCGGCACTAGTGGTGTACAAACGGTCTTTGATAATATCAAGATAAAAACCGCCCATATCAACGATACAAAAATGCTGTAACTTTTGATAAATAATATGAAACTGATAAGTATCAAAAGCTTCAATAAATTCTTTTTGTAATTGCTCGGCACGATTAACCGCCCACTGATCAAGTGCGACAAGCTCATCTATAGGTAGACAATCAGTTGCCGGATTAAAGCCATCGAGACTGCCTAAAAAGAAACGCGCAGTGTTGCGAATACGTCGATAGGAATCTGCTGTACGCTTAAGAATTTCATCGGACACGCTCATCTCGGCACTAAAATCTGTTGCTGCGACCCACAGACGTAATACATCTGCACCTAAGTCGTTCATCACTTTTTGAGGCGGAATTACATTGCCAATCGACTTTGACATTTTTTTACCGTTAGAATCAACCGTAAACCCATGGGTTAATACTTGTTTATAAGGCGGCACACCATTCATGGTCATCGATGTTTTTAATGAAGACTGAAACCATCCGCGATGCTGATCCGACCCCTCTAAATACAAATCGGCAGGGAAGCGCAAGTTATCGCGCGCGCGCAACACAGAGTGATGTGTAACACCCGAATCAAACCATACATCTAAGGTATCGGTTACTTTTTCGTAATTATCAGCATCATCACCTAATAAATCTCGAGCACTTAAATCAAACCATACATCGATGCCCTCTTGCTCAATTTTTTGCGCAACGACTTCAACAAGCTCAGCTGTATTTGGGTGTAGCTCTTGCGTCTCTTTATGCACAAATAATGTAATCGGCACGCCCCAAGTACGCTGGCGCGACACACACCAATCGGGACTATTTTCTATCATTCCTTCGATACGCGC
>CAXMPB010000090.1:0-18519 GCA_964195035.1 Cellvibrionaceae bacterium
TGCATCTATCAACGATGCGACTAAAAATGATGAAGGTAACGATGTTGCTGTAGCTGCACGTTATGCGCTTCCTGCACTTCGCTTTCAAGTAGCTATGATCTCTGCAGAAGCTGACGATGCTGATGTTATAAATGCATCTATTGCTGGTAAATTAGCGGGTTTCACTGCTGCTTTAGGTTTTTATGGTAGCGAAAATGGTGGTGACGATCTAGAACAGACTCACGTTATTCTAGGTTATAACCCAGGTCCTTTCTCTATCTCAGTTGATTATCAAACTACTGAATTAGATGACAACTCAGCTTTTGACGCTGAAACTACGGGCTTAAACTTTGTTTATCGTCCAACTAAAGGTGTTGAGTTGTATGCTGGTGCACGTAATGCACAAGCTGCCGACGGCGACATTGATGAAGATGCATTCCTAATGGGTGCTCGTGTTAAGTTCTAAGTACTACTTAGCTTAATCGCTTTATCTAAGACGCGCTATCTGTTGATAGCGCGTTTTTTTATGGGCAACGATAAGGTATGGGTTGGTAAATTTGGATGATAGTGTTTGGATCAATTAAGTTTGGGCCAAAAAAGTGTAATCAATAGTTTTTTATAATGGGGTAGAGTAAACTCGCCCACAATGTGTGTCGTAAGAGATGTTTAATTAATTATCACGCTTCACTCTTTGTCAAAGCCTAACCCTTTATCGAATGTTAACTATGAATTCTTTTTATTTTAAAGCTGCGTTGATAGCAATGTTTAAAACTATATTTAAAGTTATGCTTAAAAATAGCTTTAAACATATAGCTAAAGCAACAGCCCTTGCATTTGTATTATTCTTATCGGCTTGTGCAGCACCGAAAGTAGGCTCTGTGCCCGAGCAGTTCGAGCCCGATGTGCCAACCGGCCCGGGTGTTTTAACGGGTGCTGGGGGCACATTTTCGGTATCGGATTTTTTTGATCCCGAAAAGCGCAATAAAAAGCGCAACCGCAATATTACGGTCACCGGCTCCGATGTTGATATTCCGGCTATTGATTTAGACAGTTTTGAGGAGTTTGAGCGCTTTAAGGCTTGGCGCCGCGCCCAAGAAGTGGGTTCAATTGAATATCAAGACTGGTTAGATTATCAAGAATTTTTGCGCCTAAAGGCCCAAAAAACGGTTCAATAAGTACTATTAAGCGCTAGTCAGATGCTGCTATGGTCATTACCTAAATAGATACATCCGCAAAATCAATCCATTAAGGCTGTTCATCTGTGCAGTCTGTCTAAAACTGATACATAAATTAACACACTGATACGTTCTATAGTTTTTACTTATGCTTTAGAAAATTGATACGCGTAAGGTCTAAATTTATGCGTTGCCATCTAATAGGCAGTATTTTTGCAGTGATCGAGTGCGTGCTTGATTATCAATAGCCACAAAGACAAAGTCGCCCTCTGTGACTTTATCATCACCCTCATCATCACTATTGCTTGTGTTAGCCCTTTGATTTAGCCAAACTTCGACACAAATACGGATAGAAGACCCACCAATTTCAGTGCATTTCACATAAAAGCTAATCGAGCTACCGACAGCAACAGGCCTTAAAAATACCATGTTGCTGATGGCAATAGTGGTAACGCGGCCATTGGCGATGCGCTCGGCAATATGGGCACCTGCGTTATCCATGTGCTCGACTAGCCAGCCAGCGGCAATGTTGCCAAAAGCATTAACATCGGCTGGGCTTGCAATTAAGCGCGTAATTAACTCACCGTCGGGGGTAGGGTTGTTGTCGTCTAAAGGTGTTTGCACGTTAATTTTTTTAACTCCTAGGTATTTAGCGTGTTGTCAGTCGTTATAAAAACGGGTCATCAACGGTGATCGAGCGTGGAGGTGTATTTATAAAATTACTGCGCTTATTGTAGAGGCGGACATATTTAAGAGTAAACAAATTATACTATTTTTATAGGTATTGTTGCAGTTTGGTATTATTTTACCGAAAAAGTGAATTGTAATTGGTTGTTTGTAACAAAACTGTCATCATTGCTGCATATAATAATTAAATAAAATTACCGTCATTGTTGCTCTCAGTAGCCTGCAATAACATCTTCAATATTAATTGATTTGAATAGAGTAGATAATTAACAATCTATCGTCGTTATTGAGCTAATCTCAGAGCTAAATAAGCAAGCTTTGGCGCTTATGGTTCGGTTATTGAGTGCACTGCTTATTGTGTACCGTGGTTATTTGAAAAAGTAGTATTGTATTTTTTCTAGATCTTTTTGGGTGTTGTAAAGGCTTATGAGTTTATCTGCTCTTTTTGTTGTTGTTATGATCGGTGCTACGGCTACCTATATTTTAGGGCGTGGTCGCTCGCTAGCATTAGCTAATAATTTAGGGGGTATTCGCCACCTGCATTCTCTCCCTTTGTATTATGGTGCACAGGCGGCTTTGTGGTGTCTGATTCCTTGTTTGGCACTGCTAGCAATTTGGAGCGCGTTTGACGACAGTATAATTCGCCAAATTATTATTCAATACCTACCTGAAAGCCAGCAAACTCTCTCGGACCAAGATTTATCGCTACTACTTAACACCGTTGAAAATATAGCCAGCGGTGTGACATCGCTGCAGGCAAGCCCCGAAATAATGGCAATTGCCCAGCGAGTGATTGACCTACGCTCTTTAAGCTCGACAGTATTGACGGTTGTTGTGTTGAGCAGCTTGGTGTTACTCAGTGGCTGGGGCTGGACTAAAGTAAAGGTAGAGTATCGAGCACGCAATAGTGTTGAGCGAACCTTTATGATTTTTCTATTGGTATGTTCGACCTTGGCTATCTTTACAACGGTTGGCATTGTTTTTTCAGTGATTTTCGAATCGATAAGGTTCTTTGATAGCGTACCGGTTGCAGATTTTTTATTGGGCACACAATGGAGCCCACAAACGGCTATTCGCGCAGATCAAGTTGGTGGCTCGGGTTCATTTGGAGCAATACCACTGTTTACTGGCACCTTGTTGATCTCTGTTATCGCAATGATTATTGCAGTGCCAACGGGCTTAATGACGGCCATTTATTTGTCGGAATATGCCAATAATAAAGTACGCGCAGTGGTTAAACCGCTATTAGAGATACTCGCTGGTATTCCTACCGTTGTTTATGGTTTTTTTGCGGCTCTAACCGTAGCGCCAATGATTAAAGATGCCCTTGATGGTTTCGAGCTGTCTATTTTAAGCTTCTCGCTGGGGCCCTTAGAGGTATCGGGCGAGAGCGCGCTAGCGGCAGGGCTTGTAATGGGGGTGATGATTATTCCTTTTGTGTCGTCGCTTTCAGATGATGTGATTAACGCGGTGCCACAGTCTCTACGCGATGGCTCTTATGGTTTGGGTTCTACGCGCTCAGAGACCGTTAAAAAAGTGATTTTACCGGCCGCCTTGCCAGGCATTGCGGGTGCTATATTGCTGGCGGTATCGCGTGCTATTGGTGAGACGATGATCGTTGTAATGGCGGTAGGCACCGCGGCGCGCTTAACCGCAAACCCACTAGAGTCGGTAACAACGGTAACCGTTCAAATGACCACCTTATTAATAGGTGATCACGAATTCGATAGTCCCAAGACTCTCGCCGCATTTGCGCTAGGTTTAGTATTGTTCGTTATTACCTTATGTCTAAACTTTTTTGCACTACGCATCGTTAAAAAATACCGTGAGCAATATGATTGATAAAAAAATAAGTACGATTGACCTCGTCAATAAGAATTTGAAGAAGCGCTATAGAGCTGAAAAACGTTTTCAGGCTTATGGCATTGCGTCTATTTGCTTTGGCCTCATGTGTTTACTTTTTTTATTCACAGATATTATTGGCAAAGGTTCAAGAGGCTTCTTTTACCATTATATGCCCATAGAGATTCATCTCGATGCCGAGGTGCTAGGCATAACAGACACTAATGATTTCGATCAAATTCTAGCGGCAGATTATACGACCCTCGTTAAAGCAAAAGTGTATGACATTTTTGAGGCTAAAAACCGTAGTCAGAAAAAAGATGCACGCAACTTAATTGCAATCGATGCAACGGGTTATAGAATTCAAGAATTATTAAAAACAGAAGCGGCCACGTTGCTGGGCACAACCATCAAAATAAATGCCTTAGTTGACGATAAAGTAGATTTTTATTTAAAGCGCCTAGGTCAAAGTGGTGGCCCAGGTAAAGAATATTTTAATGATCGGCAATTATTGCTGATCGATAAGTTGCTCGAACAAAAAGGCGCTGTTGTAAAAAAAGTCAATGTAGCTTTTTTTACCTCTGGTGATTCAGCGCAGTCGGAAGAGGCCGGTATTTTAAGTGCTTTTATGGGCTCTATTTTCTTATTAATAGTCACTCTTTGTTTGTCGTTTCCTATTGGTATTGCAACCGCTGTCTATCTTGAAGAGTATGCGCCAAAAAACAAATGGACCGATTTAATTGAAATCAATATTAATAACTTAGCCGCCGTACCGTCTATTATTTTTGGGCTATTAGGTTTAGCCATCTTTTTAAGCTTTTTTGGTATGCCGCGATCAACGCCCCTTGTCGGCGGATTTGTGTTGACATTAATGACACTGCCGACGATTATTATTTCAAGCCGTGCGGCAATTAAAGCAGTACCGCCCTCTATTCGCGAGGCAGCTTATGGCATTGGCGCCTCTAAAATGCAGGTCACTATTCATCACGTTATTCCCTTGGCAATGCCAGGTATGTTGACGGGTACTATTATTGGTTTGGCGCAGGCCTTAGGTGAAAGTGCTCCATTGTTGATGATAGGCATGGCTGCCTTTATTCCAGATGTGCCGGCTAGCATTACTGATCCTTCAACGGTATTGCCGATGCAAATTTTTCAATGGTTTAGAAATGCCGATGCAGGCTTTAGCGAAAAAGCCTCGGCGGCTATTTTAGTGCTAATTTTATTATTGATAACCATGAATGCACTAGCCGTTTGGGCAAGATCGAGATTAGAGCGTCGCTGGTAATCGCTAATCAGAAAAAGGTAATAGATTTTGCCATGTTTTTAAGAACAATTATTAATGCAAAAGTATAGCGGTTAAAAACAGACTAGAACAAAGAGAGTAAAAGCAAGTTGTTAACAGCCTTGCTAATACGCTACGTGATTAAAAGAGCAGTTCATCACTGTGATAAAGAATGAAGTAAAGCGAACTATTTTACAGGAAGCAATTGTGGCAAAACATACGATTAATGATATTAGTGAACTCACCGAGACTGTTGGCGCGCCCTTGGTTGATAATGCAAAAATGTCGATGCGAAATGTCGATGTATTTTACGGTGAGAAACAAGCCATTTATGGTGTGGATCTAGATATCGGAGCTAACCAAGTGATTGCCATGATTGGTCCTTCTGGTTGTGGTAAGTCGACTTTTTTACGCTGCCTTAATCGGATGAACGATACCATCGATATCTGTAAGGTCAGTGGCCAGCTCGAGCTCGATGGAGAAGATATCTACAACTCTAAATTAGATGTTGTGCCCTTACGTGCTCGTGTCGGTATGGTTTTTCAAAAACCGAATCCTTTTCCAAAGTCTATTTATGATAATGTTGCCTATGGCCCGCGCATTCATGGTTTGGCGTCTCGGCGTGCCGATATGGATGAAATGGTAGAAACTAGTTTGCGTAAAGCGGGTCTATGGGAAGAGGTAAAAGATCGCCTGCATCAACCGGGTACGAGTCTATCGGGTGGCCAACAGCAGCGCCTATGTATTGCGCGGACAATTGCAGTAAGCCCAGAAGTTATTTTGATGGATGAACCTTGCTCTGCACTCGATCCAATAGCGACGGCTAAAATAGAAGAGTTGATTGATGAATTAAGTCAAAATTTTACCATCGCGATAGTGACTCACTCGATGCAACAGGCAGCCCGCGTGTCGCATCGAACGGCGTATTTTCATCTCGGAAAATTGGTAGAGGTTAACGAGACAGAAAAAGTTTTTACAAACCCAGACCATAGTTTAACTGAGGCATATATTACGGGTCGTTTTGGTTAACGATTTCCTTGGTTAATTAATAGTGAAGTGTTTACTTATAGTTATTACGTATTTTTTTGGAGATCCTTGTGGATAAATTAAATATTGATCAACATATTTCGCAACAATATAATGCGGTACTCGATGATTTGAAAACAGAGTTCCTCGAAATGGGAGGAATGGTAGAGCAGCAGATCATCGATGCTGTGCAGGCGATTACTAAGTTAGATGTTGAACTTGCCGAGAAAGTATTATTGGTTGAGAAAAAAGTTGATGAGCGTGAAATGGCACTGGATGAGTTGTGCGTACAAATTATTGCCCGTCGCCAACCTACAGCCTCAGATTTACGCTTGGTCATGTCTATTTCTAAGGCCACTCGAGATCTTGAGCGCATGGGCGATGAGGCAAAAAAGATTGCTCAAATGGCTATATTAATTAGCGAAAAAGGTGAGATTATCAATGGCTTTAGCGAGCTAAAAAACCTTGGACGTCGTGTACAGCAAGTTGTCAGCGACACCTTAACTGCATTTGCACGCTACGATGTAGGCACCGCCTTACAAGTGGCTCATGAAGATAAAGCGATTGACGAAGAATACGATATTGCAATGCGTGTATTGATTACTTATATGATGGAAAATCCACGCAACATTTCTCGTGCAATGCATATTACTTGGGCTTTACGTGCACTAGAGCGAATTGGTGATCACGCCGAGAACATTGCAGAGCATATTATTTATCTCGTAAAAGGCTTGGATGTAAGGCACAAAAGTATCTCTGAAATGAAAGAAGAGATAGGTGTCGATAAGTAGGCCTTCACAAGCTTAAGTTTCTGTCTAAGGCCATGCTATTTTTAGTGTGGCTTTTTTATAGCTAGCGTTTAATTCTTGATGTTAATTTTTGCTGTTAATTCTGGGCCAGCACACATACTATCTAGCACTAACCCCTAACTTCTTCAGTCGACCTGCAGCCTCCTTAGCTATCTTTCCTCCACTTTGTTGTGCTTGCCGATAGTATTGAATAGCCTGTTGCCGATCATTGTTTCTCTGTGCGATCTCGCCAAGGTAAAAGCTAGAGGTTTGAGTGGGTAACATTTGATGGCTAGTCGATAAATCTTGTTGGGCTTTGTCATATTGCTTCATTTTATTGTAAAGCAGGCCGCGTCTTAGGTGTGCTTGAAAATAGCTAGGTTCTAGCTTAATTGCTTTAGCATACGCGCTAAGGGCCTGTGTGTTTTTATCCTCGCGGTTTAATAGTTGACCTTTAGTAATATGGAAGCGTGCCTCTCTGGGTTGTCTGCTAATGGCTTGCGTGGTGAGTTTCAGCGCTTGCACCCACTCTTTTTTGCTGGCGGCCTTTAACGCGGCTTGATGTTTATCGTAGGCAGGCTTATCGCGGCGGATCTGACGAGTTGCTTTAACAAAAGCGGCTTTATTACGCTTGCCCTTCGGTAAAGTTTGGGCACGTTGTCGATTTTTTGTGACTCGCTCTTGCGACGGCGGGTGACTGGCAAGAAACGTACTCAAGAAATCAACTGATGCGTTATTTTTTTGTGATAAGGCAAGAAAGGTTTGCTGTAATTCAACCGCACCATAAGGATCATAGCCCTCACTAACCATATAGTTTATGCCGTAAAAATCAGACTCTAATTCGTTTTCTCGGCTATAAAATGCTTGGGCACCATTAGCGCTCATACCTAATACTTGACGTATATCTGCATTATTAGTCTGAGTTTGAGCAATAGTGCTAAGCAATTGAAACCCTAAATTAGTGGCGTGCGTTTCGGCCCCGTGACGAGCAGCGGCATGCACAACCTCGTGTGCAAGTACGGCGGCTAATTGTGCCTCGTCTTTCAGTAAAACCAATAAACCGCGGTTAATGGCAATTTTTCCACCGGGTAGTGCCCAGGCATTAGGTACACTATTATTGAGCACAGTAAACTCATAGGGTAAATTAGGCTGCGCGCTATGGCGTGCTAAGCGTTGCCCTACTGCATTAACATAGATAGTAAGAGACTTATCGATAATATAAGAGCCACCTTGAGATTGCAGACTAGGCGCGTATTGCTGTCGTCCTAAATTGATCTCTTGGGCCTGACTCATAAAAGTGATTTGCTGCTTTCCTGTGACTGGGTTGGTACCACAGGCGCTCACTATTAAAAGCATAAAAGAAGACAATAGAAGTAAGCGCATTTATGATTCCTAATTACGTATAATGGCGACTAATGGATACTATTTGTAATATAGTCGCTTGCAACGGTTGTTTGAAACTTTCATTGCAGAGAGTAGCTGTTCAATAATGAATGATAGCTGACGATGCTTCACGGCAACTAACGTTTTCAAGATAAAAGATAAAGAGGTCTACTTCGTGCTTATTCTTATTTCACCCGCAAAAACATTAGATTATGACACACCAGCAACCACTAAAAAGTCAAGCCAGCCGGCAATGCTAGCAGCCGCGGCGAGTTTAATAGACGAGTTACGTGGCCTAGCACCGCAAGATGTTTCTAAATTAATGCATATTAGTGACAAGCTAGGCACCTTAAACTACGACCGCTATCAAAGCTGGAGCCAACCTTTCACTAAAGATAACGCTAAACAAGCTGTGTTAGCCTTTAAAGGTGACGTATATACGGGTTTAGATGCCGAATCACTCAATACCGATGAGCTCAGCTTTGCCCAAAAACACCTACGCATATTGTCAGGTCTTTATGGTCTCTTGCGACCCTTAGACTTAATGCAGCCCTACCGCTTAGAGATGGGGACTAAATTTGCCAATAGCCGGGGTAAAAATTTGTATGAATTTTGGGGTAGTGATATTACCCATGCGATTAACAAACAGTTAAAAGCGTTAAAAAGCGACGTAATCGTTAATTTAGCATCTAATGAATATTTCAAATCGGTAAAAATTAAAGAATTAAACGCAGAACTCATTACGCCCATTTTTAAGGATAAGAAAAATGGTGAGTATAAAATCATTAGCTTTTACGCCAAAAAAGCACGTGGCTTAATGAGTGCTTATGCGATAAAAAATAGCCTTACTGACGCTGCTCAATTGAAGCAGTTTAACCTAGTAGGCTATTCTTTCAATAAAGCGTTATCTGAGGGTAATAGCTGGGTGTTCACCCGAGAAGAGCAACATTAGTCTGTTTATAACGGGCATATCTATCGAAGGCAGGGTTTGGCCGTTTATTTAATGGCCTTTTCTTGCTGCATTTTCCATTCACCTAAAGCCGCCTCCCATACTTTAAAGTCGGCGTAAGTTTGCCCGCCTGGGTCATTTTCTCGACGCCACTCTTTATAATCTTCAAAGGATGCTGGTTTAGAGTCATCGACAATAAAAGTTTGAGCCTTTTGTCTTGTGACGATAGTTTCGCCACCTCTCGGATCTTCTTTTTCGGTAATAATATAGGGATTATCTGGGTCAATAGGCGGATATACAGTTTTTGGTCCAAAATAAGAGCAGCCAGAGAGGATAAAGGCGGTTAAAAATAAGAGTGTTGGCATGCGCATTTGGGTAGCTCTGTATAAAGCGAATATTAAGGGCAGATAATAATCATCTAGCGGTTTCGTGTAAAGCTTATCGTCGTCTTGTTTTAGTGGGGTTTCTTGTTTGGGTGGATAATATAGGTGAATAAGAGTTAATTATATGATTGTCATCTTAGTGTCACAATTGCTTATTACTATACTTGCGAATTCGAGAATTATGTATTGATGTATCTAACCACCTAATTTAAATAATGTCATTAATTGGAGACATTCCATGAAAAAACTTAGTTCTGCTGCTTTAATTGCAGCTGCGGTATTAACGCTCAGCACCACCGCAAACGCGGCACGCGACAATATTAGTATTGTTGGTTCATCGACGGTATACCCTTTTGCAACCACCGTTGCAGAAAAGTTTGGTAAAACAACGACTTTTAAAACACCAACAATTGAATCTACAGGTTCTGGCGGCGGTGCCAAACTATTTTGTTCAGGCGTTGGTGCAAACCATCCTGATATCACCAACGCTTCTCGCCGTATGAAGCAGAGCGAATTTAAAAAATGTGTCGCTAATGGCGTAAAAGTAGTTGAAGTTCTAGTGGGCTTTGATGGAATTGTTGTTGCAAATTCTAAAAAATCTGATCAATTAACACTTACTCGTAAAGATTTATTTCTAGCTTTAGCGAAAGAAGTGCCCAATCCAAATGGTAGCGAAGATTTCATCGCCAACCCTTACAAGACTTGGAAAGACGTCAATGCATCTCTACCTGATGTCGAAATTGAAGTGTTAGGCCCACCACCTACATCGGGTACCCGCGATGCATTTGCCGAGTTGGCAATGGAAGGCGGTTGTAAAAAATACCCATTTATTAAAGCCATGAAGAAAAAAGATAAGCCCGCTTACAAAGCAATTTGTCATACAGTACGTGAAGATGGTGCTTATGTTGAATCGGGCGAAAATGATAATTTAATCGTTCAAAAACTTCAAAAAAATCCTGATGCTTTAGGTATCTTTGGCTTTAGCTTTCTCGAAGAGAATTTTTCAAAAGTACAAGGCTCCTTGGTTGAAGGGGTTGCGCCAACATTTGATACAATCGCCGATAAAAGCTACCCAATCGCGCGCCCACTATACTTCTACGTTAAAAAGAATCACGTAGGTGTTATTCCAGGCATCGAAGAGTACATTGCTGAATTTACTAAAGAGTCAACGTGGGGTGTAGAAGGCTATCTTACAGAGCGCGGCATGATACCTTTATCTGATAAGTTACATGCAAAATATGCAGCTAATGCTAAAGCGTTGATAGAAATGGAAATCAGTGATTTTGAATAAAATTAGGTAGACAAATAAAAATAGCTTGGCAGATCGCTTGTAGCTAGGATCTGGTCAGTAATAAAAAGCCCTGTGTTTATACAGGGCTTTTTTGTGTCTAACGTTTTAGTAAGGTGTTGCTTAGTATGATTTAAATCCGAGGTTAGATTACGCTGTAGACTATACAGTACTAGATGGAGTCGCGAGGCCGGATAAGAGAGGCTTACTTGCCCAAGCTAACGCTAAGCAACACAAATACATCGTGCCTAGGGCTGCTGAAAATAATTCGAGCGCTGATATTTACAGCGCTGAAAATTTATATTAATTTATGATGAGGTATAATTCTTGTTCGACCTCAATGAGTCTGTATTTTTTGATTGCGGTAAAAGAATAAAACGTATCTTCATACAAGGAATAAACCAGCGTTAAGGCGAAACTATTTATCCGCATCACTGTAAATAACCGTATGAAATACAATCGAACAAACTAACTAAAACGATAAAAAATAATGACAAAACCTTATTCTGCAGCTTGCGAAAACAATAGCGATGCTATTTTGAATCATCTTTCTAAGCAATTAATCAAGACTCAATCGGTTTTAGAAATTGGCAGTGGTACCGGCCAGCATGCTGCGTATTTTGCATCGCATTTAAAACATCTTGTCTGGCAAACTAGCGATATAATTGATCACCATCAAGGTATTAATTGTTGGGTGAATGAATCAAATTTAAGTAATCTGTTAGCGCCTATCGCATTTGATGTGACTGAGAAAATAGCATTAGAGGTAAAATATGATGCAATTTTTATGGCAAACACTCTACATATTATGTCGTGGCCTGTGGTCAAAAAATGTATAGATGAGACATCAAAAAATTTGAATGATAATGGTTTATTAATTGTCTACGGTCCCTTTAATTATAAGGGTGAATTTACCAGTGAGAGTAATCAGCAATTTGACCAGTACTTAAAAGCATCTAACGCCGAGCGCGGCATTAGAGATTTTGAAAAAATTAATCAACTATTGATAAACTGCGGTTTCACGTTTAAAGAAGATAATGAGATGCCCGCCAATAATCGCTTGTTAGTCTGGCAATTTAACGGCTAGTTTATGCTCGTCCTTTACCGTCATTCCCGCTTGCGCGGGAGGGGAATTCCGCTTCGATACCCACTCACCCCAGAGCACACTCTCTTAATTAGGGATTCACCTTTTACGAGGATGTCGGTATGTTTTATGAGAGTTCTACGAACTTAGGGTCATTCGCCACTAAGCTAATTTAAATTTCATTTAAAATCGGCTCAATTTTTTTGCTCTAACTTAAAAGGTAAGCGTTCACTTGCTTGTTTAATATAAGCTGCTATTTCGTCGGTTTCTACATCAATAAATCGTCTAATAGCATCCTCGAATGATGGGTTTTCGATCCGGTGATATGAGTAGGTTGGTATGGGTGTAAAGCCGCGTTGTATTTTATGCTCGCCTTGTGCGCCCGGGTCAAAGCGTTGAATATTATTGGCGATTGCATATTCAATGCCTTGGTAATAACAGGCTTCAAAGTGCAAGTGATCATATTCATCGCTGCAACCCCAGTAGCGACCATACAGAACTTTACTGTCTTTAAAGCAAAGCGATGCTGCGATAATTTCACCATCTTTGGTAGCTTGTACCATCACTAAATGTTCAGTTAGGTGCTCTGTTAATAGAGGAAAGAATGCTTCGGTTAAGTAGCCCTGTCGGCCGCTGCGTTTAAAATAAGTGAGATGATAAAACAGATAAAAATGATGCCAGTCATTTGCGGTGATTTCACTACCGGTTTTAAGTGTTAATGTAATATCTTGGTCGACAACTTTTTGTCTTTCTTTTTTTAAGTTTTTTCGTTTTCGAGAAGTGAAAGTCTCTAAAAACTGATCGAAATTTTGATAGTCTTTATTTAACCAATGATATTGACAGCCTGTGCGTTTGAGATATTTTTTTTCATCAAAAAAAGCGCTGTCTTTTTTATCGACGAATAATACATGTGTCGATGATAATTTTAATTGCGTTACCTCCTGCTCAATGGCATTAAATAAAAACTCAGTTACTATTTGTAAGTCTACATTCTTTGAAATTGCCCAGCGTGGACCTGTTGCCGGAGTGAAGGGAATAGCATTTAATAATTTAGGATAATATTCATAGCCATTGCGATGAAAAGCATCGGCCCAAGCCCAATCAAAAACATATTCTCCATAAGAGTGATACTTTAAAAATAAAGGCATAACGGCAATGACTTCGTCACCTTCATTAATTAATAAATGATGAGGCTCCCAACCAGTCTCTTTTGTAGTGCTGCCACTATTTTCTAATGCTGCAAAAAATTCATGGCGTAAAAACGGATAATCGATACCGCTTAATTGATTCCAAATAATTGCATCGATATCGTTAATACTTGAAATGAACTGGCAGTGCATAAAATAAAAAACTCTTATAGATTAGGGGTGTTAAAAATATGGCTAGGCAAAAAAGAGAAGCTACACATCACTATTGATCGCTAAGCTTTGTAAGGTTGCTAGTGACTTTATTTTACGATAGCTGCTTGTGTATGTATCTGTTGCCATTATAAATAGAATGTCAGCTTATTAGTAAAGCGCGTAACAAGCTGATAATAATGATGTGGATAAATAGTAGTTAACATATTTTATATCAAGGCAATATATCTTGCTCATAAAATAGCTACAAGGTCATTAAAATAAAAGGTGTTGGTCGATTATAAAGCGGAGCTATAGCTATAATAGAATCGATCAGTATAGCTTCACTACAACTCTCATTACACTTTTACGAGGGTTCGCCGGCTTGCGAGTCATTACGTTTAACGCGCTTTTCGGGGAATATACAGCTAAAAGTACTGCCTAGGCCCAAGGTACTTTGTATCTGTAGGCGACCATCATGGCGTAATAAAATATGCTTAACGATGGCAAGCCCAAGCCCCGTGCCCCCGGTTTGTATTGATCGACTAGAGTCAACGCGGTAAAAGCGTTCGGTCAGACGGCTAATATGCTGTTGTTCTATACCTATGCCTTGGTCTTTGATTTCGACGATTAAATTGTTGGCGAGATTGACTGATACCTGAACCTCGATGGTTTTACCTTCTGCCGAGTACTTAACAGCATTAGTAATAAGGTTAGAAAAGGCGCTATGGAGCTCTCGATTATTACCCAGTAGCTCAATATCTGTATCGCAAGTTAGAGTAACTTGGTGTTTGTCGCCACTGATGGTGCGGGCTTCATCGCAGATCATTTCTAATAAAGAATTTAACTGAAGGTATTCTTGCGATTTATTGATGCCAGCGGTCTCTAACTTTGAAAGCATCGTCAGGTCGTCAATTAAGGTTGTCATCCGCAAAGACTGCTGGCGCATTTGTTTTAGCGCTTTAGGCAGGTGTTTATCTTGTGGGTCCTCTGGCAGGTTATCCTCTAACACTTCTAAATAACCGCGAATAACCGTTAGTGGTGTTCGCAGTTCATGACTGACGTTAGCCACAAAATCTTTACGCATTTCTTCTAGTTTATAAATACGGCTGATGTCGCGTATCACCAATAACGTTTCACCTTGGCCAAAGGGCGTAAATTGAAACTCAAGCCGAGTTTCTAAATTTCTTGGGGATGGCAGTGTTAAAGGAATATCGTATCTATTGGACTCGAGGTAGGCGACAAAATCTGGATGGCGAATAAAATTAATAATTGAGCTGCCGGTATCCCTCGGTTTTAAATCGAGTAAGTCTTCAGTTGCTTCATTCCACCAACTCAAATCATAATTATTGTTCAGTAAGATGACAGCATCGTTAAGCGCAGAGGTTGTCGCCGTTACGCGAGCAATGGTCGTTTTAAAGCGCTTTTTCTCGCGAATCTCGAGACGCTTGCGGCGACTAAGAAGGTCAAAAATTTCACCCCACAAGCCATTTGCATCGGGCACTTCTTGCAATCTGTGGTGTTTAAGCCATTTTAATAGACGGCGCATATTCACCAGCTGATAGCCAATATATAGCAAGGTGCCGGCGATAATCGTGAGCAATACTTGCCCGAGTAATAACCCTATGACAACACATAGCACCAATAATCCGATTAGTCGGTTTATTTCTGACTTAACGCCATGTTGAGTCAAGAGCGAATCCCCTTAGGAGTAAAAAGCGTATTCTATGCTTTTATGGCTAGCTTCGTCGAGAACCGATAACCAGTTCCTCGTACTGTTTGAATAAAGCGGTCGTAATTTTCAATTTGCAACACTTTGCGAAGGCGGCGTATATGCACATCAACGGTACGTTCTTCTACATAAACATTACCGCCCCAAACATGGTCGAGTAATTGGCTGCGGGTGTAGACGCGGTCTTGGTGGGTTAAAAAGAACTCTAATAAGCGGTATTCGGTAGGGCCCATTTGAAGGGCTTGATGACTAATCGTGACAACATGGCTGATAGGGTCCATGCACAACGCATCGACAACAATGGGCTCATCAATGCTGGCGTTATTAGCGCGACGCAGCACCGCTTTTAGTCGAGCCACTAATTCTCGGGGTGAAAATGGCTTAGTGATGTAGTCGTCTGCACCCACTTCAAGGCCTTGAATTTTATTATCTTCCTCGCCCTTAGCCGTTAGCATAATAATGGGGATAGATTGGGTGAGCTCATCTTTTTTCAAACGCCTAGCGAGATCAATGCCGCTAGTCACCGGTAGCATCCAATCTAAAAGAATTAAATGAGGTTTCTCATCGATAATAATTGAGTGCGCTTGTTGCGCGTCTTCGGCCTCAAGACACCGATAGTTAGCCATTTCTAGGGCGACACGTAACATATCGCGAATAGGTGCTTCATCGTCAACAATTAAAATAGTTTTGTTCTGATTGGCGTTATCTAGGTTCATTGTATCCAGGCTCATTGTATCCAGACTCACTCTTTTGGGCTCAAAGTTAAGTCCATAGCAAAGGTATGACTAATGACGACCATTAAATAACGATTGTATGACAGTTATATGACAGGAAGAAATATTAATACTGTATGTTCACGTTTGATTTCAGCTTACAAAAAAGTGTGCATGCTTAGCGGTTTTTATGCGATCACATAACTAAGGGCAATCCCTGCGAAAATAACTAAGCCCAGCCAGTTATTATTGAGAAATGCTCTAAAATAAAATGGTGTTTGCCCACGGCTGATAAGCAATTGCTGATAAACCATGAATACGGCGGCACCCATAATCGCCAAATAGTAAATGTTGCCTAACTCAAAGCGTTGTCCCATTAATATAAAACCAAACAATGTGAGAGCTTGTAAGCTGCCAGTAATCACTAGCTCGTTGCCTTCAAATAAAATAGCGGTTGATTTAACGCCAATTTTTTTATCAAACTCACGATCAACCATGCCATAAAAAGTATCGTAGACCGTGGTCCATAGTAAGCTTGTGCAATAAATAACAATGACTAATGGGTCGAGAGTATTGTTGGTGGCCGCAAATGCCATGGGGATACTCATCGAGAAAGCAGCACCTAAAACGACTTGGGGCAGGTGAGTGAAGCGTTTCATAAAGGGGTAGGCGCTCGCGAGTATAGCGGCAATAACCGATAAGCCAATAGTGAGTAAGTTGGTCAGTAACACCAGCCCAAAAGCTAGTGCTAACAGCACGACAAATGTAATCTTGGCTTGAGTTAGCTTGAGTGCGCTTGACGCTAACGGGCGGCTCATGGTGCGTGCAACATGCTTATCAATATCACGGTCGGCAATATCGTTAATCACACAACCCGCTGCGCGCATTACAACCACTCCCAGTGTAAATATAATGAACAAACTCGTGCTTGGTGGGCCCTTAGCCGCTAACCAAAGTGCCCACCATGTTGGCCACAATAAAAGTAATGTGCCAATTGGACGATGAAAGCGCATGAGCTCCCAATAGGGTTTAGCCGTGTTTATAAAAGCGGGTGTGTGCATAGGATTAAAATAACTGCCTAATGTTTATTGTTGATACTCTATAAGTTGATAATACTCTATTTGAGTCCGCTGAAATTTATTATGTCATTCAGTAAAATAAGTTCTACCTTATTGACCGACTAAACTCGGTAAAAATATCTCGCACACTAATAGCGGTTTATTTTTAAGAAAAAATAATGAGCGTCGCCCCCAGCAATTGTGGTGAGGATTGTGATGAGAGGCGGCGGGTTGGCAAGAGCTATTGAGGTTCTTTGAAAATGAATTTAGCGTTCTTTTGGGTAGATAATGTTGTCCAATAGGGGCAACTTCGAGTTCGCCACGTCGCATGCTGGGGTCGGCAAATAAGGCACCGCCAAGTGGGCGATTGCCAAGGTAGTAAAGTTTGCGTAGCGGGCCTTTTAACGTCGATAAAGGCATGATGGTGCGCGCATAAACTAAGGGTATATCTTGGCCGTAAAGCACGACTTCACGAACCACTACATATTTGTGATGGGCTAACTTTAAGGCTTTATATTCTGAGAAGCGCGCGCGCCTAATGCTCTGCTCAATGACTTCAACACGCAATTGTCCCGTTGAGTAGTCGATTAATTTTTTAGTTAACGAGCTTGGGTCAAGCAGCCATTGCTTTAGCGTACGGGGAAGGTTTTTATGCTTATGGGACACAGTTTGCCAGAGGGGCTCACGGGCGATTGCATTGCTAGAGGTATAGATATTATCAAGAGTGTCTTCTTGTAAAACCTCTTTTTGTGCCGAGTGATTAATCAAAATAAACCTTGTTCGCTAAGTATTAACAAGCCACTTATAAAGTAGCCTTGCTATAAGCATTATGTTGAACAGGTATTCTATAGGATTGCTTACTTAACCGCCCATTTGTTTGGCAATAATTTTTAGCTCCTCGCTGGCGCCCATTAAATTACTAATGGCTTCTTCTGCCGCACCGCGGTCTATTTTTAAGCGATCGAATAGAGCATCTGGAATGGGGTCACTATTGGCTCCCATTAATAAACCGTTCTCTTGTAATAATTTGTTCGCTAAATATAACAGTAATGAGTATTCCCAATCATCGCCGTCGTAGTCTGGATTGCTTTGATGACGTAGTGCATTGCAAACATTATCAGGCATATTCCAAAACCCCATTAGCCAGCTAGCTAATTGGTTTCTATCAACTCCGATAATATGGCGCTCAACCGCTTGATAAGAAGACTGCGGGTTAGCCTCAATGTGTTCGCAGATAGTTTGAAACTGACTATTAAATACCTCGGCAATCACTAAATAACCAAAGTTATTCAATAGGCCCGCTAGGTAGGCGGTACCAAAGTTAGGCCTGATGTTGCGTGGGATACAGGTGACTAAGGCCTCTGTTGCTGTCGCCACATAAACAGATTGCTCAAAGTATGGCATACAGCCATGAGGGCCTTTTGCGGGCATTTTTAAGGCATTGCCAAGTGACAGCCCAAGGGCTAAATTTAAGACCATATCAAAACCTAATACACGCACAATGGCATCGTGAATAGATCTAATAGATCCTGGTGCCGAGTAGTAAGGCGAGGCAGCCCAGCTCACTACTTGTGCCGAAAGGCTAGCATCTAATTCAACAATATTAGTTAAATCACCTATATCGGCATCGGGATTGGTGCGTAGCGTAACGATTTTTTGAGCCGTTGCTGGCAGAGGAGGAAACTCAAGAGTTTCTTCTAGGCGTTGTTTGATGCGAAGTTCAGTAAATATATTCACGCTTTGCTCAATACAATTTATGTCGGTTTTAGGGTCAGATGGCGCTTCTAGCTTGAACAGTGAGGTCGCTATCTCG
>CAXMPB010000091.1:0-3139 GCA_964195035.1 Cellvibrionaceae bacterium
ACAATAGGCCTGCTTTAATAAAGTAACGTCTATTTAGCTTACTTATGAGTAAATCTTATAATAATGCAGCCTTAACACTACATATTCATGGTATTAAAATAAACCCAAAATGGGGATTTAAAGCAACTATTTTTATTATTAAGCCAGTTTGATTTGTATTTTCATCGACTGCAACTAATCTATTAGGATGCTACCGAGTTCTCAATTAAATGAATACTGTTGTCTCAATACCTGCAGAAAAAAAACTATTGCTAACTTATCGAGTAGAACCTGGATGTTTAGGGCCCGATGGAATGAGCTATATCAACGATTTTTGTAAGCATGCCGGTGATGCCTTTATTAATCATCACAGCAATTATGTTGTCTACCAATTTATCCCTAGATATGAAAAATCTTTAGCCGAAATGGAATTTTCGATTAACAATCAACGTTTAAGCGAAAAAAAAGCGGGCCAATATATGAGCTTATTTGCACAAACGCTAGAAGGCTTTGAAGAAGATTTACAGAATCAATTAACGTCTCTTATCGAGATATTTTTTGACCGCTGAGAGTAATATATCTAAACCCCATTACTTCCGCGGCTTACGCGAGCGCCCCGCTTGTGCCAACAAAGGCTCTTCAGGCCAGCGGTGTCTTGGGTATTTAGCACGCATGTCTTTAGCAACTTCTACATAGGATGACACCCAAAAATTGGATAAATCACTGGTTGTTTGTATCGGTCTACGGGCGGGTGACAATAACTCGAATCGGAGAGGCACCTGACCATAAGCTAAACTGGGCGTGGCTAATTGGCCAAACATTTCCTGTAATATAATCGATACGGTTGGCCCTTGATGTTTATCGTAATTAATTTCTACCGTCTGTCCGCTCGGCGTGATGAAGCTGACCGGCGCTTGGGCATTTAATTCTTGTTGCTGCTCCCAACTTAAGTTGGCCGTTAATACATCATAGATATTCTGTTTTTTTAATGCCGCCAGAGTGCTGATATTGCTCAGATAAGGCAACAGCCAATCGGCGGCGCTGTCTTGTAAAGACTGAAGTGATAAACTGGGAAAATTCTTATTGTAAGCCGCCAACCATTGCACTCGAGCGAGCCATTGTTCACACAGTGGCGTCCAATTTAATAGTGTTAAACCTTCGGTTTTTAGCAGATCGATTAGACAGTCATGAAAGGCTTTAGCAGGAATATCACTTAACGCCGCCTCGGAGACCGTAATCGCTCCAAAATTGATTTGTTCACGCCCAATAATTTTTTGTTTTTTAGCGTCCATTTTATAATGTCGAGTGACTATAAATTGCTCAGATAGCATGTCTAACACCGATTGCTTATCGATGGCGCAAGCCAAATAAATACGTCCTTCACGCCTTTGCGCATCACAGTCACTAACAATCAACCATTCATTACCCAGCAGCGGATCTTCTTCAGCCAACACAACCCCTTTGCCATTGGCCATAATATAACGGTTAGTGGCGTGGCGTTGTCTGGCCAGTCGGTCGGGGTAAGCGCGGAGCAAGACTTCGGGTAGATTGGTTTGCCAGTCGCTTAAGGTTAAGTTAGCCGCACTGACTTTTGTGCTTGCGGTGTTAGCTTCTGCCACTTTATTAACCACTGTCTTAAATAATGTCTTAGCTAAATTAGCCGATAAATTCAGCACTTGCTCAACCGTATGGCGTTTTAAACTATAGTTTTTTACCGCTACTTTTTTATCGACTTTGTAATCTTGTAAGGCCATAAACCGCTCGCTAATATCGACACGGCCTCTATGACTAAAAATATCCTGCTCGGTCAATAAGGCGGCAACATCGCAGGCGATAGTGCGCTCAATAGCATTGTCACAGCGCAGTAACATCGCGGCCAGACGCGGATGGATAGCTAAACGCACCGCCTGCTGGCCCAGTAGAGTTAAGGTGTTGTTATCCGCATTACTCTCTTTGCGATCCTGTTTAGTCTTTTTATCGCCACTTTTCTGGACCAAGCCCAAGGAGTGCAATAAAGTGACCGCCGTTTGATAGTGCCCCAATGGCGGTGCAGTTAGCCATGGGGTATTGGTATAATTAGTTTGTCCCCAAGCATAGAGCTCTAACACCAGACTGGACAGTTCGGCCGTTTTTATTTCTTCAGGTTGAAAATCAATTAACCCCGCCTGCTTAGTCTCACTCCACAAACGCATACATTGCCCCGCTTTTAGGCGTCCAGCTCGACCTTTTCGCTGCTTTGCTGATGCCTTGGATATCGACACCATTTCTAGGCGCGTCATCCCACTAGCGGGATCATATTGAATGCGTTTTTCTAAACCGCTATCAATTACCCAGCTAACACCTTCAATGGTCAAACTCGTTTCTGCAATATTAGTGGTAAATACCACTCGCCGCCGCCCATTTACATCAGGCTGAATCGCCTGCTCTTGCTGTGACATACTTAGGCCACCGAATAAAGGCAAAAACACCAGATCAGCTCTATCACCCCACGTATTTTTGGCGCCTTCAAGGCAACGGCTAATATCTACCTGCCCCGGTAAAAAAACTAAGACATCGCCTTGGTCTACAGCGACTAGCACTTTCTGTAGAGCACTTAATACCTGTTCACTTAAATAATAAAACTTACCATCGAGATAACTGACAGTAACAGGGAACACGCGCCCCGGGCACTCGATCACAGCAGAGCTCTCACGCTTATCTTCGCCGCCTAAATAAGTCGCAATAAACTGCGTATCAATAGTGGCTGACATCACCAACAGCCTTAAATCATCACGCAGAGTCTGCTTTACTTCCAAGGCTAACATCAAACCCAAGTCTGCCTGCAATGAACGCTCGTGAAACTCGTCAAAAATAATCAGCCCGACATCACTTATCTCCGAGTCAGCCTGTAGGCGCCGCGTTAACATGCCTTCGGTCACAATTTCCAGCTGCGTATTTTTGCCAATCTTACGGTCATTCTTAACGTGGTAGCCCACACGACCACCCACTTTTTCTCCCAATTGTTGGGCCAGGTAATGGGCGATAGACTTTGCTGCCACACGTCGAGGTTCTAGCATAATAATTTTTTTATTGCCCAGCCAAGGAGCCTTTAAAAGCGCTAAAGGTACCACCGTAGACTTACCTGCACCGGGCTCAGCTTGTAAAACCAAGCGCCCTTGTT
>CAXMPB010000092.1:0-3959 GCA_964195035.1 Cellvibrionaceae bacterium
AGTCACTACCGATGATGCAGACCATCGTTATCGCAGGTAAGCTGACTATGCCAGCATGGATCGATGAGATTAGAATTGCAGTACATGTACCCGCAGCTATATGATGTGAAATAGACAACGGCTTAATTGTAAATAATGACAGAGCAGGTAGCGATTGATGTATACACCACTAAAAATGAGCATCCTACCAAGCCTTGTCTTAGGTCTTTGCTTAGCATGCAATGCTTATGCACAATCGTCAAAGTCAGATGCAGCTGCCATAGCAAAAGCACAGACAGGTGGCAAGGTTTTACAGGTCAAACAAAAAAAAGCAGGGCATTATCGCGTTAAAGTTCTGATGCCAAATGGGCAAATGCGTCATATTGTTGTTGGCAAACCTGAACCCGCCTCAAAGAAATAACCTTTAGTAATATTATTATGCGCCTACTATTAATAGAAGATGAGCCAAAGCTACGAGAAAGCTTATATCAATATTTGAAGCGTGCTGACTACAGTGTCGATACTGCAGATAATGGACGAGATGGTCTATATTTAGGCCTAGAGCACCCTTATGATGTTGCCGTCATTGATATTGGGCTGCCTGAAATTAATGGCATTGATGTCATAAAACGCCTGCGCGATCAATCAAAAAATTTTCCTATACTCATACTTACCGCACGAGATAGCTGGCAAGATAAAGTCGAAGGGCTCGAAGCCGGTGCCGACGATTATTTAGTTAAACCTTTTCATAATGAAGAGCTGCGCGCACGCCTAAATGCAATTGCGCGTCGCTCTAAAGGGCATGCATCACCTGAATTACGTTTTGAATCATTGACTATTAATACTGCCAGCAAAACAGTTTACATCGATGATGCACCAATAAAGCTTACGCAATATGAATATAATACTCTTGAATATATTTCACTCAACCATCCTCGCGTTATTTCAAAAACAGAATTAACCGAGCATATTTATGATCAAGATTTTGATTTGGATAGCAATGTCATCGAAGTATTAGTGGGTAGGCTACGAAAAAAACTCGATCCCGAAAGCCTATTAAAGCCTATCACCACCCTACGAGGCCAAGGCTATCGATTGGGCCTTGCTAACAATAATGACACCCCTGAAGCATGATTCAAAAATTATTGAAAAAATATTTGGCTCGCTTTCCAAAAATGAATTCCTTATTAGGTCGCTTCATTGCGGCTTCTTTGGTGCTGCTGCCTATTTTTATTTTTTTGATCGGCACTGCTTTGATCGATACATTTAAACATAGTCAGCTAGACGCAGAAAAAGAAACCTTACAAGCACAGTTGTATGGCGTATTAAGCGTAACCGAGCTAGAGAACAACAAACTGAGCCTGCCTTCTATTTTAACAGAACCCAAGTTTAATCAACAACAGTCTGGGCTTTTTGGCTTTATTTATAATGCGCGCGGAGAAGAGCTTTGGCGATCTGTATCTGCAGAGCTATTAACTGAAAACTTATACCAAGCCAATAACCGCTTCATCTTAGCAAAGGTCCTATTCGACACTATAACTATTGACGAGTCTCAACAATTTAATCGTTACAGTTATGACATAGAATGGGTTAACGATGATGGCTCTGTTACACCTTTACGTATCGTTATTGCGCAGGATACAGCGGCACTAACTACCGAATTAAAAAGTTATAAAAAACGACTATGGCAATGGCTCAGCATAATGGCTGCTGTATTGATTGCCATTCAATTATTTATTATGTTTTGGGGCTTAAGACCGTTAAAGCGACTTTCGATACAGTTAAAAGAATTGCATGAAAACACAATAGAATCTCTTGATGGTGACTACCCACTAGAAATCTTACCTGTCACTAAAAACTTTAACACTATTTTGCTGCACGAAAAAAATCAACGCGAACGTTATCGAAATACATTATCTGATTTGGCTCATAGCTTAAAAACGCCTCTTGCAGTTATTCAAAGCCACTTAGGCAATCAAGAATATGATCGAGGTCTTATTAATGAACAAGTCATTCGCATTGACCAAATTATTACCCATCAATTAAAACGCGCATCCATTAACCTAGACAAACACTCCATTAATAAAAATTTAAACATAACGCTTATTAAGCCCTGCATTGACAGGCTGACCACAGTCTTAAATAAAGTTTATCCGGATAAAAAAATATCATTCAACAATACCGTTAATGAAAAAATATTTTTTACGGGCGATGAAGCAGATTTATTAGAGTTATTAGGCAACATATTAGACAACGCTTGTAAATATGGCCAAACTGCCGTTGCCATTAGTGCTCAAATAAAAGGCAGCAACCTACAAATTCTAATTAGTGACGATGGCGAAGGTATTAAAGAGAGCTTACAAAAAACACTGCTCAACAGAGGTGAGCGTGGCGATACTGCAAAGGCAGGACAAGGCATTGGCTTAAGCATTGCCACTGACATTATAAGTAGTTATGGTGGCGGGCTAATATTAAAGAACAATATGCCTACACCACATTTAAAGGGGTGTTGCTTTTGTATAGACTTGCCTATCAACGAGCCACCCACAAACAATTAAACGATTAACAACTCACTTTAAAAAGTCATTCATTAACAAGCCATCTATTAACAATATAATGATATTATTTTTTATGCTGAAAGTTAATCAATATTTTCTTTGCCTAAAGGTTTGAAAATCAATAATAATTTTGGCAGCAATGTTAACGAAGAAAGAATCGCTACAAACATTGCAAGACCCGTTAACAAACCAAAATAAATTGATGGTATGAACTGCGATAACACCAGCACAGAAAAACCACCTATAATAGTTGCCGAGGTATAGTACATGGCACGACCAATAGAAGCGTGCGTATTGTGCATAGACTTAAGGTAATTTTTTTCTATTGAGAACTCACGCCTAAATCGACATATATAGTGAATCGCGTCATCAACACCAATGCCCACTGCTATCGCTGCGATAGTAATTGTCATCATATCCAGAGGAATACCCGTCAACCCCATGCCGCCTAACACCACTAATGCAGCCAACATATTTGGAATCAAGGCAATAAGCGATAAACTCAAAGAGCGAAACAGCACCATAAACATGAATAAAATCCCAAAAAAAACCGCACCAATTGTTACAATTTGAGAGCGAAATAAACTTTGCAGCATATTATTATATAAGACCAACACACCGGTTAAATTGACCTGCTCATCATCAAACCCTAGATCATTAACCAAATGACTTTCAATTTTCTTTAACAGTTCATTACGGCGCAAATTTTTGTCAGTTTCTTTAACTCGCAAAGTAATACGTGTTTGTTCACGATCGCTCGCAAGATATGGCTTAACCAAAAAATCTTCGATATCTTCGGGCAATGCATTTCTAACCAAGGCCAATTCAAAATCATTTAATGTTCTGCCATTTAAATCTCGACCTACTTTATAAACAGTCGCAAGCGATTGAACCTTGCCAACCTCAGGTAGACTTTCAAGATAGTCATGAACTGCTTCGATTTGGTCTAAGCCTCCACGAGTAAACCAATAATTAGAACCCTGTACCGCAGACTGCAACTTACCTTTAGCTGAATTAACGACATCATCAAAAATATCATTCTTATTAATATTAAAAGCACCGCCACCAAACTCATCTTGCTCAGATATATTATCAGAAGGCGAATCCTGTTGTGAAAATGGGTCTACGGCAAAAGCATCGCCACCGAACTCGGCACTTGAAAACTCATTTCCACCATCAATATTATTACTGTCGATATTAATAGCATCGATATCATTACCGTCTTCGACCGCTGTCTTATCTTCACTCTTTCTATCTAAAATTATATCAAGCGTGACGGTACCACCTAATTGTTGATCAATCACCAACATACCCTGATGTATTTCAGTTGATGAATGAAAGTAATCGATAAATCTATTTTCGACTTCAAGTCGATAAAGCCCAACAGCGCTTACAATAGCCGCAACAATGCCGCCTATAATA
>CAXMPB010000093.1:0-1859 GCA_964195035.1 Cellvibrionaceae bacterium
TTGTAACTGCTCTTGGGCGGTTATGGGCTAAAAAATAAATGATATAGCTCTGACTACAAAGAGCTATACTAAAGCAGAGTCCTAGTAATAACTGAGGTATCACATCCATGCAAATTAATATCACTGGTCATCATGTAGAAGCTATTGACGCAATCCGCGATGTAGTAAGCACCAAGCTTGAAAAACTCCACCAGCACTTTCCCGACGTTGCCTCACTAAGTGTAATTTTAACGGTCGAAAAACACGAACAAATTGCTGAGGTCAGCACCCACTTTTTAGGCCAAGATTTTAGCGCGACAGGAAAAAGCGAAGACTTGTATCAATCCATTGCTGATATGACCAACAAGTTAACCAGTTTAATGCAACGCCAAAAAGAAAAAGTTAAATCGCACTCCCACCAAAGACCGCAGCCAACAGAAGATGAAATCGTCGATGATACATAAAATTTTTTGTTCTAAAACGGTATGACAATAAAAAACAAGCATACCAACAACATGGAGTGCTTGTTTTTAGTAACCAAAAAATAACAGCTGCGTACTAACTTCTTGCGCCCTTATCCCACTATTGACTGAAAGGCATAGGCAGTTTCTTATTCAGTTGTAACAGTCCTCTTACCATTCGGTACAAAACCCATATACCGGTTACAACTACAATAATAAATGCCAATGGAATACCAACAAACGTCATCACCAATACGCCACCTATCAGCATCCACAGTAACGCAAACCAAAATGTCCGAATATGCCATCGAAAATGTGAATCTAAATAAGTCCCTGCCACGTCATCACGCTTAACATAGTTAAGCACAACGGCAATAATAGACGGCCATCCCGTTAAAAATGCGGTTAATATAAAAGCTGACGACAAAACACCACCAATAGCGCTAAACAAATGTAAGCCGTAAAGAACATAGGTTAATAAAACTAAGTTTGAAGAGGGTTGTATCGACATAAAAGATAAGCCATTAATTTATGGGTAATGATGTATTGATTACTCGTAATTCAACATCAAAGTAATAGATGGCATTACACTACTAACCAATAAACCGATAAGCGACCGGACATTTCGCGTCATGGCTAACTTTATTGAGGTCTAGATTGCGATAGCGCTTTTCTCTTCAGACCAATTTTCACTCTTTTTCTTCTCGATCTCACTGTTGTTGTTCTCGGTTATACTATTGTTGGCGCTTTGCTCAAGATACTCGCTCGCTTGACCCAGCATACCTGCAGCTGCTTGCTTCGCTTCTATTATGGCTTGACTTGCAGACTCTTTTGCCTGATCGATCGAGCCCGATTGTTGAACATCGTTCAAGGCTTTTGAAGCCGCTTGTTTTGCTTTTTCAAGTGCATCAGTTTTTGCCTGGTCTATTTTGTCGCAACCGGTTAAAAACACAAGCGTAAATCCGACGATAACGGGCAGATAAATTGATGTCAACTTGATCATTTTTTTCTCTTTTGTAGGCACTGGGTTTTAATTTATTTAGTTTAATCCTGCCGTTGGATATCACTAAATTTTAGGCGTAAAACATTAATTGATAAATAGAATAATACGAATAAATCTGTATTACAAATCGAAAAATACGAATTAAAAATACCGTTAACCCATCGAATATATGGGTAAGTAAAAGAGAGTCATTTTGAGAGTTTCTTGACGAACTATTTGGCTGTTTATAATCTATTCAATTTTAAATGGCCTATGGGTACTAGTCACCATAAAAACCTATATGCGGTCTTCTATCCATGCTTTGCGGTGTTCGTAGTATTGCCCTGTAAGTTCGTCAGTGCCGCATAAGTATGAGCGGCGCACGCATCGAGACACAATGTGGTATTAGGGGGTATCGGCAAGGGATATTTGTTGAG
>CAXMPB010000094.1:0-8670 GCA_964195035.1 Cellvibrionaceae bacterium
GACAAAGAATATAAAAACAAAAAAAACACGAACTTCAAACGCTTTTTAAAGGTAGCCGAATTACCTAAGCCACTCGCACAAGCAGGCTTAACTATCAACGAGCTACCAAACAATCGTCGGCGTGCGCTTATCGAATTACAAGCGCGGCTTCTTGTTAATGATATTCATACACTTATTGGCCTACATCAAACTAATGGTGCGCTATCAATTGCCTTTAAAAATTTGCCGACATTAAAAAAATTATACGCCTTCCAGCTCAGCGTAAACAATTCTTTGCAAAACAGCCTAAAATTATTTAGCTATTACGATGAAGGTCTGACAAGCGAAAAAGAAAACACTACAAGCATTACTGATAACATCGAGAGTGACGCTAAGACAGCTGACGAAAAAAAAATTAATATTAAAAAAACTGACACGCAAGACACTTTCACTAAACGCTTTATTAAAAATAGAAATTTAGCCTTTAAAAACAACTTGAAAACCATTAAATCAATTTACATAAACGATAACGCCGTTCAAGAAGCTACTGAAAAGCCCGCTCAAAAAACTATTAATGCATCAACATTATCAATGGCATTACTATCGACTAAGGATAAAAATATTGTTATTGAATTACTAGAAGGCATTGAAAAAGAAGTGGCTAAAAAAGACTATAAGGTTGAGAAGGTAAAATTTAAAATAAAAACAATTTCAGCTATACTCTCTATTTAAATGTCACTCTAGGCTTTGGCTTAACTGTCGATCTAAAGCCTATCTAAACTTACAGTTTAAATCGCACTAAAGTTGTATTTTTAAATAGTAGCTTGGCGAATTGAAAATCAAGGGATCAAAATAATTCGCAACAACTCAACATGATGACTATTTAGTTATCGCGAAACCAGCTATCTACTTAAGTAAACCTAGTTACTTATTGCGAATAGCTAACATTAAAAGAGACCTGTAATAAAGACACCCCTAAAAAGATCTTAAAATCATTTAGAGGCTACTTATTATTCTTCTAACTGCTCTTCATAAGCTTGACTATCGAGCGCATTATTTAATTCTTCTAATTCATCGGGACGCACTTTAAAAAACCAACCATCGTCGTATGGCGAGTCGTTCACAATTTCTGGCGTATCTCCTAAGGTCTCGTTAACCTCAATAACCTCGCCCGAAATTGGCGAATAAATATCCGAGGCCGCTTTTACCGACTCGACAACTGCTATTTGTTCACCCGCATTAATAATCGCACCAACATCAGGGCACTCAACATAAACAACATCACCCAAGCTATCTTGTGCATAATCTGAAATACCAATAGTCACTGTGCCGTCTTCTTCTATCCTTGCCCACTCGTGGGATGACAAATACTTTAGCTCGCTGCGAATTTCACTCATTATCACTCTCCAACCCTATTACTTTACTTACTGTTTATTATTTTACTAGCTAGCCCTAACTATTCCTAACATCTATATAAGGCAAGCTCTATAAAAGCGACATTTTATAGATAATCACACTAAGCGCAAATAGTAATCACTACAAATTTGCCTAAAGCGACTGCGCGCCCTCTTCAAACATCACTAAATGGTCTAAATCGAGCTTTATACCAATGTTTTCACCAAGTGCATGATCATGATGCGACGACGCAAAACAATAAAGCTCTTGTTGTGACTCAAGCTTAACTCGATATAAAAAGTGGGCACCTCTGAACTGTTTACTTACAATTTTCGCCATAGTCTCACTATTGTCATCATGCAAAAGGTCATCTGGGCGCACGAGTATTTGTACTGACTGACTCACTGCAAAATTATGTGGCTGAGGCGAGGACAATATGCCGAGTGACGACTGCACCTCATGTTCATTAAGTACGATACCGCTTAAAAAGTCTCCCTCACCCACAAAGTTGGCAACAAAGTGATCATTTGGCTCGTGGTAGACGGTATGGGGAGTATCGCATTGCACAATGGCACCCTCATACATAACAGCGACTTTATCGGCCATTGCAAAGGCCTCCATTTGATCGTGCGTCACTAGTAATGCGCTCATTTGCTCTTGCAATAAAATCTCACGCACCTCGGGCACCAAAACTTCTCGCATCGATGCATCAAGTCCCGAAAATGGCTCGTCTAAGAGCAATACTTTAGGCTTTGGTGCCATTGCACGCGCAAGCGCAATCCGCTGCTGCTGACCACCCGATAAAGAATGAGGATAACGGCCTTCCATCCCCGATAAACCCACTAACTTTAACAGCTCGCTAACACGCGCTGCCTTTTGTAGCTTAGATAACTTTCTTAAACCAAAGCTAATATTCTCGAAAATTGTTAAATGAGGAAACAAGGCTAAGTCCTGAAAGACCATACCAATTTTGCGCTTCTCTGGAACCTCGGTAAATTGTGTCGACGATAATATCTTTTGCTCCATGGTTATTTCACCACCCATCAACGGCTCAAAACCCGCAATAGCTCGCAATAATGTCGATTTACCACAGCCACTAGGCCCCAACAGGCAACCAATTTGTCCATTCCCTAAGGTCAGCGATACATCATGCACAATCTTAACGCCATCGTAGCCAACGGTGACATTGTTTAAAGAAAGCTGTACTAATTCGGCAACTAATTTATCCATAAAGCATTACGTGTCTTTTAATTTACTGTCTTATATTTAATAAACATAAAAAGCTCATTCGCTTTTCTTAACGTCAAGCGAGTCATATAGCTTTTGTGTCACTACGTTATCTGGAGCTGTTACCCACTGTAATCTCACGGCATCATTAGTGATCGCAAAATCTCGGCAATAATGAATTAACTGTTTACCTATTTGTTGCCCTCGACATGCAGGTAAAACATAAAGATCATTAAGTATTGCCACCTTCGCAGCTACTGTCGAATTAAAGGTAAAGTATACCGCGGCAAAACCAACTACATTATCTTTTTTCGATATAAGAACTGACAACCCGCTGAGCTTTCTTTATTAAATTGTGAAAAAAATGTTTATTATGCGCAGAAGATGTTGGTACAGCATTCTAAAATTCTTGGTAGCTTTTAATTAACGGAAACATTTCGTCTATATTTTCACTTGAAACAATTTCGATTATCGCTAAACTTTCCTGAAAATTAATACTTAAAATAGATCTCGATTTTTTTATCTATTATTGTTTATTACTAACCGTAATAGAGCGACTCAATAAAATAACTGGTATCAAACCCACCAGTACAATCAATAGTGATGCCGGTGCCGCATCGATTAAACGCTCATCAGAGGCAAGCTCATAGGCGCGCACTGCTAAAGTATTAAAGTTAAAGGGCCGCAGTATTAATGTTGCAGGTAGCTCTTTTAATACATCGACAAACACAATCAAGAAAGCCGTTAATACAGACCCTTTTAATAAAGGCATATGAATTTTTCGCAATACTTGAAATGGCTTATAACCCAACAATTGTGCCGCATGGTCGACGTTGGGTTTTATTTTCTGAAGACCACTCTCGATACTACCTAATGACACGGCCAAAAATCTAACCGTATAGGCAAACAACAATGCTACTAAGGTACCCGACAACAACAAGCCTATATCAATATCAAACCATTTTTTTGCAATATCGATAAGGTGATGATCAAGCCATGAAAATGAAATTAACACTCCAATTGCGATAATAGTACCAGGCAGCGCATATCCCGTGCCTGAAACCGTCACAGCAACTCTTATTAATTTTTTGCGTTCATATAATCGTTTTACGTAGGCTAATACCAAGGCAAAACTAACCGCAATACATGCGGCAATAAATGCCAAATAAAATGAATTCCAAGCAAGCGCTGCAAAGGATTCGCCAATCACTGCCTCAAATAAAGACCAATAAAGTAATTGCACCGCCGGAATAAAAAAACCAAACAATAGAGGGAATGCACACACCCAAATAGCTAGCAGTGCCTTACCTTTGCTCAGGCAAATACGCCTAACAGAGTGCCCCTTTACCGTGTGATAACGCGCCTGTTTTCTTGAGTAACGCTCAAGCGCCATCAACAAAACCACAAATCCTAATAAAACCGATGCTAACTGTGCGGCGGCAGCTACATCACCAAAGCCGTAAAAGGTTCTAAAGATTCCCGTTGTAAAGGTGCTAACACCAAAATATTGCACAGTGCCATAGTCGGCTAGCGTCTCCATCAGCGCTAGCGTCAAACCCGTGACTATGGCAGGCCTTGCCATAGGTAATGCAAGGCGAAGCATACCTAAGCGGTTGCCATAACCCATTGTGCGCCCTACCTCGAGGATACTGGGCGATTGCTCTAAAAATGCTGCACGCGCAAGAAGATAAACGTAGGGGTACAAGACCAGCGTCAACATAATAACTGCACCGGGCAGCGAACGTATATTAAAAAACCAATATTCGCCGTATTGCCAACCAGTAATATCTCGCAGCAAAGTCTGTACGGGGCCGGCGAAGTCTAATAGTCCGGTATAGGTATAGGCAATAATATAGGCAGGCATTGCTAGCGGTAGCAATAGAGCCCAGGTAAAAAACTTACGCCCAGGAAAATCGCACACACTTACCAGCCAAGCTGCTGGCACGCCAATAATAAGCACACCTGCGCCCACACCCAGCAGCAGCAGTAGGGAATTACTTAGATAATCCCATAGCACTGTTTCGGCTAAGTGGTGCCATACGTCAAAAGAGCCCGTGAAAACAGTGGCGACAATCACAGTCATAGGTAAGACCATTAGCACAGCAATAAATAGTGCGATCATCGCTAACGAACCAAGACGCATATTGAGGAGAAAATATTTGGCTGATGCCTGCTTCATCTATCTAGTAATCACCTATTTAGTCTCTGTTTGATATTAGTTATCTAACAATACAGTAATACAAAAATTATTTTAAATAACGACAAAAGCGCCTGTAAAGGCGCTTGAACAAGGTCTGATTCTATACCTAAAACATAAATTTGTAAGCTTATGATATGCGCTTTTTAAATACAAAATACACAAAGACCTTACATACTATTAACACTACATACTAATCAACAAATCGTTACTTCCAACCCGCACGATCCATCAACTCTAGAGCGGCGCGATTATTCTCGCCCAAAAGGTTTAGCTGTATCTTATCTTGCTTAAATGTACCCCAAGTTTTTAGAGTTTCAGAGATTTTTGTACCGTTCACAACAGGGTATTCATTATTAACTTTTGAGTACCAAGCCTGGGCTTCGTCCGTTGCCAAAAACTCAATTAATTGAATAGCATTGTCTTTATTTTTTGAGTGCGCAGTCACACCAGCACCACTAACGTTAACATGAGTGCCTCGATTGGATTGATTTGGCCAAAAAATAGCAAGCTTTTGAGCAATTACATTATCAGATGCTTTTTCACTATTCGCTAATCGGCCATAGTAATAAGTATTGGCAATTGCGACATCACAAAGACCCGCATTAACGGCTTTTAGTTGATCGGTATCTCCACCGGCTGGCGGCTTCGCAAAATTAGTCACTAATTTCTTAGCCCACGCCTCAGTTTTTTCACTACCATTAGCGACAATCATCGAGGCGATAAGGGATTGATTATAAATATTGCTTGAAGAACGTATACAAACCCGCCCTTTCCATTGCTCATCACCTAAGGCTTCATAAGTTGACAGTTTTGCAGGATCAACACGGTCTTTCGCATAAAAAATAGGTCGCGCTCGCATAGATAAGCCAAACCAATAGCCCTCTTCATCACGCATTTTTGCGGGTATCTTTTTATTTAATATATCGCTTTGAACAACCTGAAGAACACCTGCATCTTTTGCTCGTTGAAGGTTTCCTGCATCTACGGTAATAAATACATCGGCAGGACTTGCCTTACCTTCAGCACTTAGGCGCGTTAAAAGCGCACCGGCCTTAGCGGTAACCAAATTCACTTTAATATTTGTTTCCGCCTCAAAGCGATCCAGAATCGGCTTAATCAGCGCCTCTTTACGGGCAGAGTAAATATTAACTTCTTCTGCTGCCAATACAGGCAGCGATAAACTTACAGCAACTAACAGACTACTAGCTACAACAAACGTTTTACTTACTTTTTTACTCATGATTTTGAACATTACTTGGGATACTCCACACAATATTATTTTAGTAGCTGATTATATTTTACTAACTTTCTATTTTAGCTTCTGCTTTAGACGTCTTATTCAATGTATCTCGACTAGAATGCTGGTTATTGGCATATCTAAGATACGTCGTTAAAATATAGTCAGCTTCATTAACAGATTTAAAAATAACGACGCTTGCAATAGGCATCGTGACCCAACCTCTTTATCAGCTATGCCATAAACAATTTCAACAATAGGCGGTGTTTATACAACAGCTAAATAAATGCAGTTACTTATGATAATTATTATCATTTAGATTTGCAACAAAAAAATGACCTCACCATTAATTTAGTCAAATTACTTACTTCAATTAACTTAACTTTTTGAGATCTCCATAAAACCACCCACTAACCTCCGTGTTACGACGCAATATTATTAAGCAATATTCTTTTATTAATCTTGCTCTATAACAATAAGTCCTTTTAAATAACGAGTTAATTGCTACTGCTCGCAGGCATCAACGGCAGTTTGTTAGTACTTACTATCGCCGCAAACTGAATAAAGTGAATATATGTCCAAACAAAAAATAGGCTGTTCATCTAGCTTCTCTGATCAAGTACTCGCATGGTTTAAAGTACATGGTCGCCAGCACCTACCTTGGCAAACGGACAGGACTCCTTATCGTGTTTGGGTCTCAGAAATCATGCTGCAACAAACCCAAGTGGCGACAGTTATCCCGTATTACCAACGATTTATGACGCGATTTCCCGACGTGCAAAGCCTAGCCCGCGCCTCTCAAGATGATGTTTTGCAACTCTGGACCGGCCTTGGCTATTACGCTCGTGGTCGTAATTTACATAAGTGCGCTCAGATAGTCGCTGCGGAGCACTTTGGAGAATTTCCAGATAACGTCGATGGACTCGAGCAATTACCGGGTATTGGGCGTTCGACTGCAGGGGCGATTATTAGCCTTGCGCTTAATCAACGCGCAGCTATTCTCGATGGCAATGTAAAGCGCGTATTAGCACGTTTTCACGCCATCGAAGGCTGGCCCGCTAAAGTTACGGTAAGTAAAGAACTATGGGCTGTGGCTGAAGCACACACACCTGAACAAGATTTTGCTGATTACACCCAAGCAATGATGGATTTAGGTGCCACTGTTTGCACACGCAGCAAACCCAAGTGTTCAGATTGCCCACTTCAAAATGATTGCACGGGGCTTAAGCAAGGCGCCCCAGAAAATTACCCCGGCAAGAAACCTAAAAAGACCTTGGCCGTTAAAACAACACAGTTTTTAATACTACAAAACAATTTGGGTAATATCTTATTAGAGCAACGACCATCGGTAGGTATTTGGGGTGGCTTATGGAGCTTTCCAGAATTAGACAATGCTGAAGATGCGGTAAATTACTGCAATGAGCACTTTGGTACGATTACTGATTGCGAATCAAAGCCTAGTTTTAGGCATACCTTTAGTCACTACCATCTCGATATAACACCCGTTCATATTAGTATCGCACAGACAATTAGGCGTATTGCAGATAATGATCGACAACGGTGGCTTAAGTGCCATCAATGGAAAACCCTTGGCTTACCCGCCCCAGTCAAAAAATTACTCGATAGCTTTTAGCTGACGGCATCTATATCTTGCGATTACTTGTATAATAGTCAGCAATTGTTACAACTTATTGTTAGTTATAATCTAGCGAACTTAAACCTCATATTTAATAAGGTAATGCTCATGTCAAGAATGGTTATGTGTAGAAAGTACAAAAAAGAAATGGAAGGCTTAGCTCTAGCTCCCTTACCTGGCGTTAAAGGACAAGCTTTGTTTGACAGCATATCAAAACAAGCTTGGGGCGAATGGATGCAACATCAAACGCTTATCATTAATGAAAAACAATTGAATTTAATGGACCTAGGCGACCGCACCTACCTTACCGAACAGATGAACAAGTTTTTTGATGGCGAAGCCGTTGATCAAGCTGAAGGTTATGTAGCTGAGGACAAATAAACAAATAATTTAAAATTACTCGACAACGTTAAGGTTATTTTCTTTACTACTTTCCTCTAGGCAAAGTATCAAAATAATGTTTATCGTCAGATTGCTCAGCGCTATTTTCTGCAACGTCATCTCTTCAGTCTGTGTTACAAAATACAACAAGCGCTGCGCTGTAAGTTGTTAAAGCATCCGACTGAACTAGATTACCCGAGCGTGGGCAATCACGGTTGATTGCTTTCATGATTTCACGTGAATGTTCATGTTCACGAGATTTTTGCATTCCACAATGATGTTATATTGAAACTAGAGCTAGCTAGGCAGGCGATAAAACCAGCGCTGTTTTTGTGGTGATACCCGGTTAGCAATACGAGCTAGAACAGCAATCACCAACAAACTGAACACTAAGCGCACCCATAGTGCAGCGGTTAGATCTGCGCCCAACAATAAAATTAATAACGTATCTTCTATTAGGCTATGGCATAGCCCCAAAAATGCCATCGTCAAAAAAACATCTTTAGCATCGACTTTACCAGAGCGCGCCTCTTTAATTAATAAGCCACCCCCAAAAGTAAGCCCTAAAGTTAAACCGACAATCATAATGTTTGATGCTTTTACACTAATCCCCAA